>NZ_JBFUID010000011.1:0-112862 GCF_056402055.1 Pseudomonas sp. P4_C4
AGCAATGGCGTCTGTTTCACCGCAATCGCGAGCAAGCTCGCTCCCACAGGGATCTTCGGCGGACCTGATGACCGCGTTCAACTTTTGTTCCGGCGTGCCGTTAAAGCTTTTAACCACGCCAACAAAATCAAAAGAGTGAACGTCATGCGCATGAGCCTCAAGGCTAAAGTCCTGTCCCTTGCCGTCCTCCCGGTGTTGCTGTTTGCGCTGGTCATCAGCCTGACCACGCTGTTCATTCTGCAGGAACAGGCGCGCAAGGAAGTCGAGCAGACCCGCGAGCGCTTGCTCAGCGATGCCAAGGCGACCCTGCAAAGCTACGTGGCCGTGGCCATGACCACGATCAAACCGCTCTACGACGCGGCCGCCCCCGGCGATGAGACGGCGCGGGCCCAGGTGATCAAGCTGCTGTCGAGCATCACCTATGGCAAGGACGGCTACTTCTTCGGCTACGACTCCAACACCGTGCGCCTGTTCAAGGCCAACAGCCCCGAAGGCGTGGGCCAGAGCTTCAAGGACAACCGCGACCCGAACGGCGTCTACGTCAACCGCGACCTGGTGAAAGTCGCCAGGGACGGTACGCACTACCTGCAATACAGCTCGCCCTTGCCCGGCAACACCCAGGTGCTGGTGCCCAAGCTCGGTTACACCGAATACCTGCCGAAGTGGGACATGGCGGTCGGCACCTCGGTCAACCTCGACGGCATCGAAGCGCAAGTGGCGGTGGTCGAAGCCAAGGTCCAGGAGCGCATGCAAGGCATGGTGCTGAGCATCGTCGGCGTGGCGCTCGTGGTGCTGCTGGTGATCGCCGCTGCGGGGATGTTGCTGGCCAACACCATTCTGCGTCCGCTGCATTTGATGAAAGCCAACCTCGACGACATTGCGGCAGGCGAGGGTGATCTGACCCGCCGCCTGACCATCACCAGCCAGGACGAACTCGGTGAACTGGCCGGTTCCTTCAACCGTTTCGTCGACAAGATCCACGGCCTGGTACGGCAGATCACCGAAATGACCTCGCAACTGACCGGGCTGGTGAATCAGGTGTCCGACCAGGCCAATCGCTCGGACCAGGCCATGGAGCGTCAGCGCCATGAGACTGATCAGGTGGCCACGGCAATCAACGAAATGTCAGCGGCGGCCCAGGAAGTGGCCAAAAGCGCGCAGAATGCCGCGGTGGCTGCCCAGCAGACCGACGAAGAAGGCCAGGCGGCCAAGCGTGTGGTGGCCGGCAGCATCGAGAAGATCCATGCGCTGGTGGACGACATCCGCAGCAGCGGCGTGTCCCTGGACAGCCTGCAAAAAGACGTGTCGTCGATCGTCAGCGTGCTCGGGGTGATTCGTTCGATTGCCGAACAGACCAACCTGCTGGCGCTCAACGCCGCCATCGAAGCCGCCCGTGCCGGCGAGGCCGGGCGCGGCTTTGCGGTGGTGGCCGATGAAGTGCGGGCGCTGGCCAGCCGCACGCAAATCAGCACCCAGGAAATCCAGGGCATGATCGACCGCTTGCAGGCCGGCACCCGGTCGGCGGTGGAGGCAATGCGCCGCTCCAGCGAGGCCGGCGACGGCACCTCGGCCCAGGCCAACGAGGCGGGGGCTTCGCTGGACACCATGGCCCAACTGATCGCGACCATCAATTCGATGAACGCGCAGATCGCCAGTGCCGCCGAAGAGCAAACCGCCGTGGCCGAAGAGATCAATCGCAGCGTGCATCAGATTGCCGTGGCGGTGGACAGCGTCGCCGATGAAACCCAGCTCGGCGCGCAGACTTCGCGCAGTCTGGCGGATCTGGGGCAGCGTTTGGGCAGTCTGGTGGGGCAGTTCCGGATCTGACTGGTTTGCAACCTGTGGGAGCGAGCTTGCTCGCGATGGCGGCAGCACATTCAGCATTGATGTTGGCTGAGCCACCGCTATCGCGAGCAAGCTCGCTCCCACAGGGAAAGTGGGGTTTGGAACCTGCTGGGCAACCAGCCTGGACGGAGTTCCACGCACCTTTCGACTCAACTCCTACACTTGGTAAGACGGGTTACATCGCAAGCCCCCCGACGACCACTACCCTAGGAGTCAGACCCATGATTGACCGTGAAAGTATCTGCGATTGTCCGAAATGTTCCTGCAAACTCGGTGAACATCCGATTGCCCGTCACGGCAAGCATTACTGCTGTGAAGCCTGCGCCAAACACCACGAGCACGGCGAGGAGTGCGCTCATAAAGGCTGCAAGTGCTCCCATGGCTGACGGCATTGGCGACAAGCTATGAAAAGTGGAGCCTAGTCCGGCTCCACTTCCAGCCTGAGGCTGTCATCCTCCAGGCGTTCGCAGTGGAGTACGGTGCCTTGCAAGCGCCGCCCTTCGACCCGCACCACCAAGGTTTTCGCTTGCTCCAGATCCTCCGGCAGTGGTGCCGGGACGCGTATGGCGAAGCAAAATGGGTCATTTTCGACCTGTTCCAGTCCGATCAGGCACTCGGCGCTTTTGCTGATGCGCCCCACTAGCGTGTCCAGACCGTAGTCCAGCTGCGCGGGGCTGCTGACGGGTGTCGCGGTCATTTACGTTCCCCCCGATCCTGATGGCTGCCAGTGATTAGTTTGTCGGCCGCCACTTGACGTTTTCCACGCCAAATTTTTCCGCCATCGGCTTGCTGGTCTTTTGCACCTTCTCGCGTCCGAAACGGGGGATTCGCCCCACCCCTGCGTCGCAGCTCGCCCAATGCCAGGCTTCTGCGTTATCCATTTTTTCCAGGCGGATAATGAATGATTTCGGAGCGCCATGGAGGGTGTACTCGATGACGAATAATTTTGCACTGTTCATAAAGCTCCGGTTCCTCCCTGTCTTACATAAAAGGATCGCGCGCCATCTGGAAAATTCACTCGGTTTGTCGGACGGCGGCGGTTGCTGGCGACAAGTTCGGTGCCTCGTTACCATGGCGTCTTCCGGCCCCCCCAAATGAACATAGACCATGGCCCTCGCCGCACCGCCTGACCTGAGTGACACCGATGTGCCCGTGCAACCGCTGGCTCGCACCTATCCGCGCGGGTTGTACATCGAGCCCCATGAGCACGTCTGGGGCCAGTTGCTGTATGCGATGAGCGGGGTGATGTGGGTCGAGACGCCGCACGAGGCGCTGGTGGTGCCGCCGCAGCGGGCGGTGTGGTTGCCGCCCGGCGTGCCCCACGGGATTCGCGTGGTGTCCGACCTGCAAATGCGCAATATCTACTTGCGCCCGTCCCTGGCGGCGACCCTGGATGACAGCGTGCAAGTCATTGAGGTCGGCGGTTTGCTGCGCGAGCTGATCGTCGGTCTGGTGGAGGAGGGCAACGACGGGCCGCCCGAGTATTACGACGCGCTGGTGGGGCTGGCACTGCTGGAGCTCAAGCGCGCCAGGCGTTCGCTGCTGAAAATCCCGCTGCCGGACGATTCCGACCGACGGCTGATGAACCTGTGTCAGGCGGTCATGGTCGCGCCTTCACTGGACATTCCTTTCGAACAACATGCGGATAACGCCGGAGCCAGCGTGCGCACCCTGGCGCGGCTGTTCAAGGACGGCCTGGGCATGGGCTTCGCCGAGTGGCGGCGTCAGGTGCAACTGGCGACGGCGGTGGCCGGGTTGATCCAGGGCGTACCGGTCAGTGCGATTGCCCGGGAGCTGGGCTATTCGCCGAGCAGCTTCAGTGACATGTTTCGTCGTGAGCTGGGTGTCGCCCCCTCGCAGTTTCCTGCGGCGCAACGCCAGGACTGAGTTCGCCGAGGCCAGGCTTTGGCCGAAATTCAGAAGCACTTGGCCGATGCTCGCAGGTTACGCCCTCTAGACTCAGCGCATACCTCAATTGCCCCCGGAGTCTGTCATGAACTTCCTCATGTCACTGGCCATCGGTCTGGGCGTCGGTCTGCTGTACGGCGCCCTGGATTTTCGTTCCCCCGCACCCCCGGCCATCGCGTTGGTAGGCCTGCTCGGCATGCTCGCCGGCGAAAAGCTCTGGCCGATGGGAAGGGAGCTGGTGGCTGGCTGGATCTCCTGACCCCTTCCTTTATTCAATGGACACGCCCATGAAAGCTCTGCAATTCGACAAAACCGGTGATCTCTCGGCCCTGCGCTACGTCGAGGTGCCGACCCCCGTGCCCGGTGCCGATGAAGTGCTGGTCGAGATCAAGGCCGCTGGCCTCAACCCCAGCGATGTGAAAAACGTGCTGGGACGTTTTCCCTACACCACCTTGCCGCGAATTCCCGGTCGGGATTTTGCCGGGGTGGTCGTGGCCGGCCCGCAGGCGTTGATCGGCCGGGAAGTCTGGGGCACGGGCCGGGAACTGGGTTTTTTTGCCGACGGTTCCCACGCGCAGTTCGTCAAGCTGCCGGCCAATGGCGTGGCGCTCAAACCCAGGCACCTGAGCTTCGCCCAGGCCGCCAGCCTCGGCGTGCCATACACCACGGCGTGGGATGCACTGGAACGCAGCCTGGTGACGGCCGAAACCCGATTGCTGGTCATCGGTGGCGGGGCGGTCGGCAGTGCCGCGCTGGCCCTGGCCAAGGTGCGTGGCGCCCGGGTGCTGGCGGCCGCGCGGCGCCCGGAACAGGTCAAGGACTTGCAAGACCAGGGCTATCAGACCCTGCAACTGGATAAACCCGAAGATTTGGGCGCACAGGTCAACGCGGTGTATGCCGGCGGCGCCGATGTGATTTTCGACACCACCGGTTTCTGGCTGCCGGCCTCGGTGCCAGCCCTGGCCGCGTTCGGCCGCATCGCAATCATCGCGGCGCCGGTGGACGGTCACGTGCAGTTACCGGCCCTGGCGTTGTATCGCAAGGGTGGCTCAGTGGTGGGGATCAACTCGTTGCTGTACGGGGTACAGGCGTGTGCGGCGATGCTCGAGCAGTTCGGCAGGTTTTTCGATCAGGATCTGTTGCCGTTGCCCCAAGGCTTGTTCGAGTCGCCATTGGCCGAAGGGCTGGAGCGTTACGCCGAAGTGAACCAGGGCAGCGGCGACAAGGTGATTCTGCTGCCATGACCCAACCCCCTGTAGGAGCTGGCTTGCCAGCGAAGATGGCGGTACATCCAAAATCAACGTAACTGACGGACCGCTTTCGCTGGCAAGCCAGCTCCTGCAGGGTCCGTGGCCGCGCAATGCCTTGCGCAGGCCTCGCTCTGTTAGAATCGGCCCTATTGACCCAATGAGGTGCCCCCATGAGCGAACCGATTCGCCTGACCCAATACAGCCACGGCGCCGGTTGCGGCTGCAAGATCTCCCCCCAGGTGCTGGAAGTGATCCTGGCCGGCAGCGGGGCGCAGAACCTCGATCCGAAGCTCTGGGTCGGCAACGCCTCGCGCGACGACGCGGCGGTGTATGCCATCGACGAAGAACGCGGCGTGGTCTCGACCACCGACTTTTTCATGCCGATCGTCGACGATCCCTTCGATTTCGGCCGAATTGCCGCCACCAATGCCATCAGCGACATCTACGCCATGGGCGGCGATCCGTTGATGGCAATTGCGATTCTGGGCTGGCCGGTGAACGTGTTGGCCCCGGAAATTGCCCGGGAAGTGATACGCGGCGGCCGTTCGGTATGTGACGAGGCGGGCATCCCGCTGGCCGGTGGGCACTCCATCGACGCACCTGAGCCAATCTTTGGCCTGGCCGTCACCGGTCTGGTGGAAAAGCGCCACATGAAGCGCAACGACACCGCCACGGCCGGTTGCCTGCTTTATCTGACTAAACCCCTCGGCATCGGCATCCTTACGACTGCCGAGAAAAAGGGCAAGTTGCGTCATGCCGACATCGGCCTGGCCCGGGACTGGATGTGCACCCTGAACAAACCCGGCAGCCGCTTCGGCAAGCTCGATGGCGTGACCGCGATGACCGACGTCACCGGTTTCGGCCTGCTCGGGCACCTGGTGGAAATGGCCGACGGCAGCCAGCTCACGGCGCGCATTGAATACGACCGCATACCGCGCCTGCCGGGCGTCGAGTATTACCTGGAACAGGGCTGCGTACCGGGCGGGACTCTGCGTAATTTCGACAGCTACGCCAGCAAACTCGGACGCCTTCAGGAACTGCACAAACGCGTGCTCTGCGACCCGCAGACCAGCGGCGGCCTGCTGATTGCCGTGACGCCCGAAGGCAACGAGCAATTCCTTTCTGTGGCCGCTGAGCTGGGCTTGAGCCTGGAACCGATCGGTGAACTGGTCGAGCGACAGAGCAACGCGGTCGAGGTGTTTTGATGTCTGTCGATTACACCGATTACCGCGACATTTTCCTCAATGACCGGCCCATGATGGACACCCGCGCGCCGGTCGAATTCAACAAGGGCGCGTTTCCCGGCGTGATCAACCTGCCGTTGATGAATGACCATGAACGCCAGCGGGTCGGCACCTGCTACAAGCAGCACGGCCAGCAAGCGGCCATCGTGCTGGGGCATCAACTGGTGTCGGGCGCGGTCAAGGCCGAACGCATCCAGGCCTGGGCCGATTTTGCCCGGGCGCATCCGGAAGGCCTGCTGTATTGCTTTCGCGGCGGCCTGCGCTCGCAGATCGTCCAGCAATGGCTCAGGGACGAGGCCGGCATCGACTATCCACGGGTGGGCGGCGGCTACAAGGCCATGCGTACCTTCCTGCTGGACACCCTCGATCAAGCCGTGACCCAGTGCGATTTCGTCCTGTTGGGCGGGATGACCGGCACCGGCAAAACCGAGGTGCTCACGCAACTGGGCAACGCCGTGGACCTTGAAGGTCATGCCAACCATCGCGGCTCCAGTTTCGGCAAGCGCGCCACGGGCCAACCCTCGAATATCGACTTCGAAAACCGCTTGGCCGTAGACGTGCTGAAAAAACGCGCCCGGGGCATCGAGCAGTTCGTACTGGAAGACGAAAGCCGTGCGGTGGGCAGTTGTGCGCTGCCGTTACCGCTGTACCAGGGCATGCAACAGTTTCCGATGGTGTGGCTGGAAGACAGCCTGGAAGGTCGGGTCGAGCGGATCCTGCGCGATTACGTGGTGGATCTGTGCGCCGAATTCATCGACGTGCATGGCGATGACGGCTTTGCGTTGTTTTCCGAACGCCTGCTGGCGAGCCTGAACAATGTGCAGAAGCGCCTGGGTGGCGAACGTCATCGGCGCATGCTGGTTCTGATGGAAGAGGCATTGGCGGAGCAGGTCCGCAGTGGCGCGGTTGATCTGCACCGGGGCTGGATCGAAGGGTTGCTGTGCGAGTATTACGATCCGATGTACGCGTTTCAGCGGGAAAAGAAAGACGCACGGATCGAGTTTGCCGGGGAGCGGGGGGCGGTTCTCGAGTATCTGCGCGAGCGGGTGAATCAGAAGGGTTGAGGGTGCTTTTGCCGGCCTCATCGCGAGCAAGCTCGCTCCCACATTGGATCTGCGTCGTACACAATATCTGTGTTCACTGAAGATCTACTGTGGGAGCGAGCTTGCTCGCGATGAGACCCGCTCAGACAACGCATGTCTCAAGTCGGGCAGGCTTCAGCGCCGTTATCCAGGCCTTGCTTGTACACATGGCTCTGCAAACTGGCCTTGCCGTTGTGCCAGGTCAGGGTCAGCACATACAGCGAGTCGTAATCACTGGACTCCCAATCGTCGATGATCTTCGCATCCTCGCCGGTGGCTTCTTCGGCCACCGTGTTGATCAGCTCCGGCAGGTAGCCGTGTGACCAGGCCGTGTAGATGACCGAGTTGTGATACTTGCCCTGGAGCAGTTCTTCGGCCAGGTCATCGGTGTCATTGGCGGAAAAATTGATGTTCACCGGCAGGCCCAGCTTGATGGCGCTGGGGCTGATGGTCATCAGGGGGCGGATGTAACTGTAGGAATTGTCGAACTCGCCTTCCTCGACGTTACGGGTCGGGTTCGCCGCAAACACATAGTTGGCCTTGCCGAACTTTTCCGGCAGCAGCGTGGCCAGGTCGATGGCGCGGTTGAGTCCCTGGCAATTGAGCTGGCCCAGGCCTGCGGCGGGTTTTTCCCCGTGGCGCAGGAAGACCAGCGTCTGGGTGCCATCCATCGGTTGGGCGCGACTTGCGCCGGGCTCCAGCGACAGGAACAACGCGCTGACCACCAAGAGGGCGGGCAACAAAAGGTAAGCGCGATGTTTAAAGCGTTTGGCAAAATTGAACAGGTTCATGAATAAAAGGATCTTCAGCGCAATTCGGTTAAGGCTGACAAACATTTACACCACGATTGTGCTGCGTCGGGTGTTTCCATGTCATTGAAGCCGGTCCGTTTCAAAGGAGTGGTGCTCAGAGTCCCCTGAACCCGTTTGGTTCGATTTCGGTCGAGTGCCGCTAACCTTCAAGGGTTTTCAGCGAAGGCTATCGACAGGATGTTGCACAAATGTGGACACAATACACCGGATGGTGTTGAAAAAGTGGTGATCTCTTTTGATCTCGCCTATCAGCGAGATTCATGGCTTCAACGGATCGCTGAGCGGATATCTACATTATTATCGTCACTCTCAATGTATTCGTGGATCCCGCCCATGACCGATTTGTCCGCATTCCCCATCACCCGCAAATGGCCTGCCCAGTATCCCGAGTGGATTCAGCTGTACTCCTTGCCGACCCCCAACGGCGTCAAGATCTCGATCATGCTCGAAGAGATCGGCCTGCCGTATGAACCTCACCGGGTAGGCTTCGACACCAACGACCAGATGTCCCCGGAATTTCTTTCCCTCAACCCCAACAACAAGATCCCGGCGATCCTCGACCCCCACGGTCCGGACGACCTGCCGTTGGCGCTGTTCGAGTCGGGGGCGATTCTGATCTACCTGGCGGACAAGAGCGGGCAACTGCTGGCCCAGGAATCGGCAGCGCGCTACGAAACGATCCAGTGGCTGATGTTCCAGATGGGCGGGATCGGTCCGATGTTCGGCCAGCTCGGATTTTTCAACAAGTTCGCCGGCAAGGACTACGAAGACAAGCGTCCCCGTGACCGCTACGTCGAGGAAAGCAGACGCCTGCTCAAGGTGCTGGACGGCCGTCTGCAAGGGCGCGACTGGATCATGGGCGAGCGCTACACCATCGCCGACATCGCTACCTTCCCGTGGGTGCGCAACCTGATCGGCTTCTATGAGGCCGGCGATCTGGTGGGCATCCAGAACTTCCCTAACGTCACGCGGGTGCTGGAACGTTTCCTGGCGCGGCCGGCGGTGGTGCGCGGGTTGCAGATTCCAAACCCCGTGGCGGGTTGAACGCCGCCCCCTGTAGGAGCGAGCCTGCTCGCGAAAAACGTAAAGGCAACGCGAGCACTCAGACAAAGCGCGTTATTGTTTACGACCATCGTCGGAACGCTGACCGGAGCAAGCTCGCTCCTACATCTCATCCTCTGAAATCCAGGAATACCCATGTCCAGTCAGTTCCCCGAAGCACGCCCACGCCGTCTGCGCCGCAATGCGAGCCTGCGCAGCCTGTTCCAGGAGACCGAGTTCAGCCTGAACGACCTGGTGCTGCCGATTTTCGTCGAAGAAGAAATCGACGACTTCGTGCCGATCAAAAGCATGCCGGGCGTGATGCGCATTCCCGAGTCGAAGCTGGCCGGCGAGATCGAGCGCTACGCCCGTGCCGGGATCAAGTCGGTGATGACCTTCGGCGTGTCCCATCACCTGGATAGCAGCGGCAGCGACACCTGGCGCGAGGACGGTCTGGTCTCGCGCATGTCGCGTATCGCCAAGGACGCGGTGCCTGAAATGATCGTGATGTCCGACACCTGTTTTTGCGAGTACACCGACCACGGCCATTGCGGCGTGCTGCACAACCATGAAGTGGACAACGACCAGACCCTGATCAACCTCGGCCGGCAAGCCGTCGCGGCGGCCCGTGCCGGTGCCGACGTGATCGCCCCCTCGGCGGCCATGGACGGGCAGGTCCAGGCGATTCGCCGGGCGCTCGATGACGCCGGGTTTACCCAGACGGCGATCATGGCCTATTCGACCAAATTCGCCTCGGCGCTCTATGGCCCGTTCCGCGAGGCTGGCGGCAGTGCGCTCAAGGGCGACCGTAAGAGCTACCAGATGAACCCGATGAACCGCCGCGAAGCGATACGCGAATCGTTGCTCGACGAGCAGGAAGGTGCCGATGCGCTGATGGTCAAGCCGGCCGGTGCGTACCTGGACATCATCCGCGACATCCGCGAAGCCTCGCACCTGCCGCTGTCGGCGTATCAGGTGAGCGGTGAGTACGCGATGATCAAGTTTGCCGCCCAGGCCGGGGCCATCGATGAGGACCGTGTGGTGCGCGAGAGCCTGGGGGCGATCAAGCGGGCCGGGGCGGATCTGATCTTTACCTATTTTGCGATGGATCTGGCGCTGGCCGGGATCTGAAAGCCAGCACATTCCCCCCTGTAGGAGCGAGCCTGCTCGCGATGGCGGCGTGTCAGTCACTCATCCAGTAACTGACGATCGCTATCGCGAGCAAGCTCGCTCCCACAGTGGATCTGTGTTGCATCAGGTCGCGCCAAAAAACGGCCGGATCCCGTGATCACGGAAGTACCGTTCGATCACTTTCGGGTCCGCACACGTCTCGGCTATCGCCACATAGGTATCGGGTCGCAGCAGATAAAAGCCATTGCGCCCCAGGCCCGCCGCTTCGAACGCCGGTCGCCAGTCGAACACATGCAGCGGCAGATGGTGCTCGTGGCACCAGGCGATCATCTCGTCGCTGGTGTCGCCATAGACATGCACCTGCCAGGTCAGGCACTTGAGCGATTCAAAATTATCCCCCTCACCGTCATGGGCCCAGGGCAGGCGATCACCGCCATGCACGTGCCCGGCAACGCCCGTGCTCAGCGGCATTCCACGATAATTCAGGGTGATCTGCGACACTGTGCGAAACAGGAACTGACGGGAGGTTTCGAACGAGGTCATTTTCGGTAACAGGAACGGAGCCAGGCGCGTACGCAGCAAATCGGCAATTGGCCCGTCGGCGGTGACGAAGTTGAAGACCCGGTCGGTGGTGGCCACCAGTTTGCGGGCGAAGGCGATGCGCTCGGTTTCATAGGTGTCGAGCAGTCTGGCCTCGGCGCCGCCGCTCAACACTGCCGCGAGTTTCCAGGCCAGGTTGATGGCATCGCCGATCCCGGTGTTCATGCCCTGGCCGCCCGCCGGGCTGTGGACGTGGGCGGCATCGCCCAGCAAAAACGCCCGGCCGTTGCGGAAGTGATCCGCCACCCGGTGATGCACGCGGTAGGTCGAGAACCAGTTCAGTTGCTCGATCTTCACCTTCATATGCTCGATGGCCCGGCTGCTGACGTCTTCGAAACGCAGGGTCTCGGCGTGTTCGGCGCGCTCGTCGCGCACCGTGCCGATCAGACGGGCACGACCACTGTCTCCCAGCGGGAACACGGCGAGGAAATCCGCCTCGTCGAGATCCACATGCAGTTCGCCGTTGAATGTCGGGCCGCTGCCCTGCACGTCGGCGACGTAGAAAATCTGTTGGTAAGTCCCGCCGGGAAACCCGGTGTCGAGGGTCTTGCGCACAATCGACCGGGCACCGTCGCACCCGGCCAGGTAACAGGCCTGGCAGGTTTCCTGCTGGCCGTCGGGCAGGTCCAGCGTGGCCGTGATGCCGTCTGCGGTTTGCTCGAAGCCTGCCAGTTCAGTGTTGCGTTCCACCGTGATGCCGAAGGCTTCCAGGCGCTCGATCAGCAGCCGTTCGTGTTCGTCCTGCGGGAAGATCTCGAGAAACGAATAGGGCGTCAGGCCTTCACCGATCTGGGACAGGGGCAGGCGCGCAACGGGCTCACCCTTGACCCAGAAGTTGCCGGCCTTTACTTGATGGCCGTGTTGCACCACGGCATCGGCAAGGCCCAGCTGGCGATACAACTCCAGCGTCCGTGCCTGGACGGCCAGCGCCCGGGATGTGGTGCCGGGGGCCGAGGTTTTGTCGACGATCCGCACGCGCACCCCCAGTTTGCTCAGCCACAACGCCAGGACCAGCCCGGTCGGGCCGGCGCCGACGATCAACACGTCGCTGCGGTGCATGAACCTGTCCTCCTCGCTGTGTGAATCAAGTATGGTCCAGTCGGGGAGGGCGGCAACCGTCGGACTACCACGACCGTAGCCGCTGACATGCCATTGGTCGTATGGTTAGCCCGGACCAATGGATCAGATGGAACGACATGCAAATCAGATTGATCACAAGCGTCGGCGTGTTGCTGGTATTGACCGGTTGCGGCAGCCAGCGGACTCAGGAGCCGACGACGCGCACCCCGGCCGAAGTGAAGGCCGAGATTGTGCGTTTGCTGCCGGCGAAAGCTGCCGATCCCCAGGGTTGGGCCACGGATATCCAGGTGGCGTTTACCGCGCAAGACATCTCGCCGACCACGCAAAACCTGTGCTCGGTGCTGGCCGTGACCGAACAGGAATCGACCTTTCAAGTCGATCCGGGCGTACCGGGGCTGGGCAAGATCGCCCGCGACGAGATCGACCGCCGTGCCGCCAAGGCGCACATTCCCGGCTTGCTGGTGAGCGGTGCGTTAATGCTCGATTCGCCCAACGGTAAAAGCTATAGCGACCGCCTGAGTGCCGCGCGCAGTGAAAAGGAACTGAGCGCGATTTTCGACGACTTCATCGACATGGTACCGATGGGCAAAAAACTGTTCGGCGGCTTCAACCCGGTGCATACCGGCGGGCCGATGCAGGTCGGCATTGATTTTGCCGAACAGCAGGCCAAGGGCTATCCGTACCCGGTGCAGGGCTCGATTCGCCATGAAGTGTTCACCCGGCGCGGTGGCATGTATTTCGGCATCGCGCATCTGCTTGGGTACCCGGTGAGCTACCCGCAGCCGCTGTACCGCTTTGCGGACTTCAACGCGGGTTGGTACGCCAGCCGCAATGCCGCGTTTCAGGACGCGGTGAGCCGGGCTTCCGGTATCCCGTTGGCGCTGGATGGCGATCTGGTGAACTACGGTTCGATCATGCCCGGCACCACGGAACTGGCCGTGCGCACCCTCGGCAAGCAACTGGACATGCGCAATCCGACGATTCGCGAGCAACTGGAGGAGGGGAAAACCCTGGCGTTCGAAGACAGCAAACTCTATCGGCGGGTTTTCGAACTGGCCGAACGGGCCGAGGGCCGGCCGTTACCCCGTGAGGTGTTGCCGGGGATCGTGCTGCAAAGCCCGAAAATCACCCGCAAACTCACCACCGCGTGGTTCGCCAAACGGGTCGATGAACGTTACCAGCGCTGCATGGCGCGGGCAGGGAAGTAATTGCGGTGCAAAAAAATCATAAAAAACCCGGCGGGTGAGGCCGGGTTTTCGTTGAGTCCTGCGGTAAAGCACTGCATTCAGACAGCGCGGCTTTCGATCAGACGATCCGAACCGCCTTCAGCGACGCGGTTTTCCAACAGCTTGTCGGAACCGCCTTCAGCGACGCGGTTTTCCAGCAGCTTGTCGGAACCGCCTTCAGCGACGCGGTTTTCCAGCAGCTTGTCGGAACCGCCTTCAGCGACGCGGTTTTCCAGCAGTTTGTCGGAACCGCCTTCGGCAACACGTTTTTCCAGCAGGCGATCCGAACCACCTTCGGCCACACGATTCTCGATCAGGCGATCGGAACCACCCTCGGCCACACGGCTTTCAATCAGACGATCCGAGCCGCCTTCAGCGACCACAGGTTGAGCAGAAGTTGCGGCAAAAGCGTTAACTGCGAAAACCGAGAAAGCGATGCCGAGAAGGACTTGGCGTTTCATGATGGTGTGCTCCGGGGTGCTTATGGGTTGGTATGGAGCAGATGTTACGCCGGGGATTTTTTAAGAGAACTTCATTGAGGTGATGGTGAACATCGACGGCAATGATAGGGCCCGTGCCATACCCCTTGTGAGCGTGATGGTGCGATCGTCGGATGGCCGTGTGTGACGGTTGGCGGCTTCTACACTGGATAGCTGGCGCGTTCCTCTGCCGGGACGGTTGATGAGGCACTGCAGAGATCGCGGTGTGAAAGGAGACGTATATGTACCAGCTCTACGGTTATCAGAACTCCGGGGCGGCGGCCGTCGAAGCCGCCCTTGAACTCTGTGATGTTCCTTATCGCTTCATCGATGTCGAGACCTCCGCGGAGGCGGCCCAGGCGCTGGAGAAACTCAACCCGCTCAAACAGATTCCGACCTTGCAGCTACCTGATGGCAGCGTCCTGACCGAGAGCGCGGCGATCCTGATTCACCTCGGGCTGACCTTTCCCGCATCGGGGTTGTTGCCGTCAGACCCGGCCGAGCGGGCGCAGGCCATTCGCGGCATGGCGTACATCGTCAGCAATTGCTATGCGGCCATCGGCATCATTGATTACCCCGAACGCTGGCTGGCCAAGGCGGATGAGTCGTCCAGGCACAACCTCATGGAGGGCGCCCGCCGGCGCCTGCACTGGAGTTGGGAGGTGTTCGCCGATCAATTCTCGGGCGAGTTGTACCTGGGCAGCGAAAAGCCAGGGGCGCTGGATGTGCTGGCGGCGGTGATCTCGCGATGGGCGGGCAGTCGGGAGCATTTGCGTAATGCCCGGCCGGGTTTTTTCGCCTGGCTGGAACGCATCGACCGCTACCCGGCGCTAACGCCGGTATTCGCCCGGCATTGGCCGGCCTGAACACCGTAAACCCCCTGTAGGAGCGAGCCCTGCGCGCTCCTACAGGGGGGTGCGGCGTGTGCGGATTTACTCCCCGCGGATGTACTGCTCCAGCTGCTTGATCAGCTCCGCCTGTTCGGCAATCGCTTCCTTGACCAGGTCGCCGATCGACAGCAAGCCAATCAATTTGCCGCCTTCGACTACCGGCAAGTGACGCAGGCGCCTATCGGACATGATGCCCAGGCAGGTCTCCACGGTTTGATGGGTGTCGACGGTAATCACCGGCGACACCATGATGTCGCGCACCGGCGTGCCCACCGAAGAGCGGCCGTGCAGCACCAGTTTGCGTGCATAGTCCCGTTCGCTGATGATGCCCAGCACTTCATCATTCTCCACCACCAGCAAGGCGCCGACGTTTTTCTCGGCCATCTTCATCAGCGCTTCGAGCACCATGTGATCGGGTTTGATCTGGTGCACTTCCTGATTCTTCTGATCTTTGAGCTTGAGCAGTTGGGCGACGGTTTTCATGGTGGTTACTCGGGTGTTGTCGTTGTTCTTGAAGAATCGTAGACGCGAGCGTTCAGGGCAAGGGCGAAAGCGGCAGATAACACGCAAAAAACGTCATTCGACGGTTTTTCTTCGGTAAACCCCTCATTTCAGGCTCGGCGCATCTCCTGTGGGAGCGAGCTTGCTCGCGATGGCGGCTTATCATTCAACATCTACGTTGACTGACATACCGTCATCGCGAGCAAGCTCGCTCCCACAGGATCGGTGTTTGCCTGATAGACCTGCGGTAAGCGCGCTATCGCGACGGATGACGGGTAGAATTCTCTTCTGAATCAACGTTGAGGTTTGCAGTGGTGGATCTACAGCAGGGCTTCGTCCTGACCCGGCATTGGCGCGACACCCCGGCCGGCACGGAAGTCGAGTTCTGGCTGGCGACCGACAGCGGTCCCCGGCGCATCCGCCTGCCTCATCAACCGTCGGTGGCGTTCATCCCTGCTGCGCAGCGTCAGGCGGCCGAAGGCGTTTTGCATGACGAGAAGAACGTCGAGCTCAGGCCCCTGGCCCTGCAGGATTTCGAACATCGCCCGGTCCTCGGTCTTTACTGCCAGCAACATGGCCAGTTGATGCGCCTGGAAACCGCGCTGCGCCGGGCCGGTGTCGAGGTGTTCGAAGCCGACGTGCGCCCGCCGGAACGCTACATGATGGAACGCTTCATCACCGCGCCGGTGCGCTTCAGTGGCACGCCGAATGCCGAGGGCCTGCTGCTCGACGCGCAGATGAAACCCGAACCCGACTACCGGCCGAGCCTCAGACTGGTGTCCCTGGACATCGAGACCACGGCCCGGGGCGAATTGTATTCCATTGCCCTGGAAGGTTGCGGCGAACGTCAGGTGTACATGCTCGGTCCGCCGAATGGCGACGCCAGCCAGGTGGATTTCCAGCTCGAATACTGCGATTCGCGGACCTTGCTGCTGAAAAAACTCAACGACTGGTTTGCCCGCTTCGACCCCGACGCGATCATCGGCTGGAACGTCGTGCAGTTCGACTTGCGGGTGCTTCACGAACACGCCCGGCGCCTGGCGGTGCCGTTGAAACTGGGGCGTGGCGGTGAGGAAATGCAGTGGCGCGAACACGGCAGCGGCAACCATTTCTTCGCTTCAGCCGCTGGCCGCCTGATCATCGACGGTATCGAGGCCCTGCGTTCGGCGACCTGGAGTTTCCCTTCGTTCAGCCTGGAAAACGTCGCGCAAACCTTGCTCGGCGAGGGCAAGTCCATCGACAACCCGTACCAGCGCATGGACGAAATCAATCGCATGTTCGCCGAGGACAAACCGGCGCTGGCCACATACAACCTCAAAGACTGCGAACTGGTCACGCGGATTTTCGCCAAGACACAATTACTGACCTTCCTGCTGGAGCGGGCCAGCGTCACCGGTTTGCCGGCCGATCGCATGGGCGGTTCGGTGGCGGCGTTCACGCATCTGTACATGCCGCTGATGCACCGTCAGGGTTTCGTTGCGCCGAATCTTGGTGGCAAGCCACCCGAAGCCAGCCCCGGCGGTTTTGTCATGGATTCGCAACCAGGGCTGTACGAATCGGTGCTGGTGCTCGATTACAAAAGCCTCTATCCGTCGATCATCCGCACCTTCCTGATTGACCCCGTGGGGCTGATTGAAGGGCTCGAGCACCCGGACGACAGCGAGTCGGTACCGGGTTTTCGTGGCGCGCGCTTTTCTCGCACCCGGCATTGCCTGCCATCCATCGTCGCCCGGGTGGCCGAAGGCCGGGAAACCGCCAAGCGCGAACACAACGCACCGCTGTCCCAGGCACTGAAAATCATCATGAACGCGTTCTACGGTGTGCTCGGCTCCAGCGGTTGTCGCTTCTTCGACACGCGCCTGGCTTCGTCCATCACCTTGCGCGGGCACGAGATCATGCTGCGTACCCGCCAGTTGATCGAGGCCCAGGGGCATGCAGTGATTTATGGCGACACCGATTCGACCTTCGTCTGGCTGCGTCGCGCCCATGGTCAGCAGGAGGCGGCGCAGATCGGCCACGCGCTGGTGGCGCACGTCAATCAGTGGTGGCGCGAGCACGTGCAGCAGGAATACGGCTTGCAAAGCGTTCTCGAATTGCAGTTCGAAACCCACTACAAGCGCTTTTTGATGCCGACCATTCGCGGCGCCGAAGAAGGCAGTAAAAAGCGCTACGCGGGGCTGGTGACCCGTGCCGATGGCAGCGACGAAATGGTCTACAAAGGCCTGGAAACCGTACGCACCGACTGGTCGCTGCTGGCCCGGCAATTCCAGCAGGAGCTGTATTCGCGGATCTTCCTGCGCAAGCCCTATCAGGACTATGTGCGTGACTACGTGCGCAAGACCCTGGCCGGTGAATACGATGACCGGCTGGTCTACCGCAAGCGCCTGCGCCGCAGCCTCGATGACTATCAGCGTAACGTGCCACCCCATGTGCGCGCGGCGCGCCTGGCCGATGAGTACAACGACCGCCAGGGTCGTCCTCGGCAATACCAGAACGGTGGCTGGATCAGCTATGTGATCACCGTCGCCGGCCCCGAGCCGCTGGAAGTGCGCAGCGCGCCCATCGATTACGACCACTACATCACCCGGCAACTGCAACCGGTGGCGGACGCGATACTGCCGTTTGTCGACGACGACTTCTCAACCCTGATTGGGGGGCAACTGGGCCTGTTTTGAGTCCATCAGCGACAAGGTCCAGTCATCCAGGATGCCGTGGAAGTACTGGTTCAAGGCTTGCTGGAAAAGGCTGTCGGCGGCGGCGACCTGGGCAAACAGGGTCATCGAGGAATGAAACTTCAGGTCGTCGGGAGGGCCGAAAATCCCGGCCACCGAGCGCTCCCGGATATTCAGCACTTCCTGGGTGCAGGTGCGTAGCCGGGCGCCCAGCAACGGGTGCTCAAGGTAGGCCAGGGCTTCCTCCCGCGAGCGGATGGCAAAGCGGCGCGACATCTCGCTGCCGCCGAGCCCGGCAAACTGCGGAAAAATGAACCACATCCAGTGGCTGCGCTTGTGTCCGTTGCTCAGCTCGTTTTGAACCCGGTCGAATACCGGGTCCTGAGCCTGGAGAAAGCGTTGCAGATTGAACGGGTCCAGGTGGTCGGTGCTTCTCATGGCGAAGCTCTCTGACAGACTGCGGTGGTTCAGACCATGGCCAGCCGCTGTTTGCGTTGTGGCGCGTGAAACGCTTGGTCCAGCGCCTCCAGATCCCCGGGTTCAAGCTGCAATGTTGCGGCCTGGGCATTGAGCCGCACATGCTCGGGTTGGACCGCTTTGGGGATGGCGATCACTCCTTCCTGACGCAGTATCCATGCCAGCGCCACCTGTGCCGGTGTGACCCCGTGACGGGCGGACACTTGCCTGAGCGTAGCATTGGCGAGCATTTTACCGCCTTGGCCAATCGGGCAGTAAGCCATGACCGGCAACCGCCGTTGTTGGCTCCAGGGCAGCAAATCAAATTCTATGCCCCGTTGTTCGAGGTTGTAGAGCACCTGATTGGTGGCACAGGCCGGGGCGTCCAGTTCCAGCAAGTCGTCGAGGTCGAAATTGGACACGCCCCAACGACCGATCTTGCCGGCTTCGCGCAGGCGTTCGAAGGCCTCGACGGTTTCCTCCAGCGGATACTGGCCACGCCAATGCAACAGATACAGATCGATGTAATCGGTGCCAAGCCTGCGCAGGCTTCGCTCGCACGCCAGGGGAATGCCCTGGCGACTGGCGTTGTGCGGGTACACCTTGCTGACCAGAAAGACGCTGTCGCGCTGGCCGGCGATGGCATCGCGGACCACTTCCTCGGCGCCGCCTTCGGCGTACATTTCAGCGCTGTCGATCAGGCTCATGCCCAGTTCGATACCCAGGCGCAGGGCCGCGACTTCTTCCGTGTGCCGTGAACGGTCTTCGCCCATCTGCCAGGTCCCCTGGCCGATAACCGGGACCCTGGCGCCAGCCAATTCAAGCGTGCGCATGCAAACCTCCTGTGTGTATTCGGTGAAAAGTGTAGGAGCTGCCGCAGGCTGCGATCTTTTGACTTTGATTGTTCAAGATCGAAAGATCGCAGCCTGCGGCAGCTCCTACAGGGAGTGTGTACCGACCTAATGATTTTCTGATCCGTTTTTTCTTTGAACATTCCCCTGCCAGTGATCGATTGGTACCGCCCGAAACTGCACTTTTTCGCAATGTCCGGCTCTATCCATGGCAGCCTGCGGCGATCCCCACCGTCGGCCCATGCCCAAGTTCAAGAACCCATGGCTCGAGTTTCACCCGCAATCACTTCAAAAATCCGCCGTCATTGCCTGCTGCTGGCAGGTCTGTCGATGTTCTTCGTCAGCGGTTGCAGCCAGCAGCAGGGCGGCGACATCCTCACCCAGATGCGCGAAGGCAAACCCCAGGAGTTAATGCAGACCAGCGTCGACCGCATGGCCTCCCTGACCATGCGCGACAACCTCAACAGCCTTTACCTGCTGATGAGCAAGCTCTACCTGCGTAATCCCGATGAGCTGAAAAAGTCCGGTTTCCTCGATGCCCGCACCGCCGGCAAGCAAGTGCGCATGGCCATCGAACAGCAGCAGCCGTTACCGACCCTGGGTGGCAAAAAGGATCTGGCGGCCCTGCGCTTTGCCATGAGCCCGGAGTTTCTCGGCGACCGGGTCGGGGCGTTCATCTATGCCATTGGCAGCATGCTGGTGACCGCCCATGGGAGTCGCCTCGAGTTCTACATGACCGATACGATCAACCCGGTATTCGTCAGCAATGCCGCGCGCAACATCGAGATCGCCACCTGGATCCTCAGCCAGCGACAGAACAAAGAGGGCGAGCCCTTGCTGTTCTCCAACGAAATCTCGGAGGAGGGCAGCAACCTGAGTTTTGCCGTCGAGTTCGGCAAGATCGTCGCCCGGCTGGACCTGCTGACCCAGATGCTCGACGAACGCTACCGGCGCATTGGCCTGAATTATGCCCAGAGCTTGCTGTTCCTGAACTTCCTGCCGGTGCAGTGAGCACGACACATATTCCTTGTGGGAATTGAGTTCAGGGTATAAAGATAGATCGCATCGATATAACTGGTTATAAGAAATATCGCTATGCTGCGGGCCAGATTTCCCTTGCGATCTTTGTGGACGTATTCATGGATTTAGTGAACATCGGGTTGGTCGTTGCCGGGCTGGTCGTCGGCTTCATCGTCGGCATGACTGGCGTGGGTGGCGGGTCGCTCATGACGCCGATCCTGCTAGGGTTCGGCATCAACCCGGCGACGGCGGTCGGTACCGACCTGCTGTACGCCGCCATCACCAAATCCAGCGGTGTACTGGTTCACCGCAAGAACAACAACATCGACTGGGCGATTACCGGCTGGCTGACCTTGGGCAGCGTGCCCGCTGTGGCGTTGACGCTGTGGTTCCTCAGCACCCTGCACAGCGCCCCCGAGGCGATGAACGCGATCATCAAGCAGGCCCTCGGTTTTGTGTTGTTTGCCACCGCACTGGCGATCCTGTTCAAGAAGCGCCTGCTCGACTTTGCCCACAAACGGGCGGGCGGCCATTACAACCCCAGCGGACTGCGCCTGAATGTGATGACGGTCATCACCGGGCTGGTCCTTGGCACCATGGTCGCGCTGACGTCCATCGGCGCCGGTGCACTGGGCACCGTGGCACTGTTCATCCTCTATCCGATGCTGCCGACCCGCCGCCTGGTGGGGACTGAAATCGCCCACGCCGTGCCGCTGACCCTGGTCGCGGGCCTTGGCCATGCCAGCATGGGCAACATGGATTGGCACGTCCTGGGTTACTTGCTGGTGGGCTCGTTGCCGGGGATTTACCTGGGCAGCCACCTGACCGGGCGCATCTCCGACGAACTGCTGCGCCCTTGCCTGGCGACCATGCTGTTGTTGATCGGCTACAAACTGGCGTTCTGATTCAAGCCGCCACGCCAGCTTCATTCGCGGGTGAATATTTCCAGCAGATGCCCGTCCGGGTCATCGAAATACACCCGCCGTCCTCCCGCGTAATCATTGATCTCCCTCAGTCGCTGCTTGCACGGGTCGGCCCACCAAGGCTGACCGTTGGCTTGCAGGCGTGCGAAGGCTGCATCGAAATCCTCGTCGCCCAGCAAGAATGCGTAGTGCTGGGATGCTATCGGCGGGTCGTTATCGTAGAAATCCAGTGACACGCCGTTATCCAGTTTGACGATCAGCATGGGCCCGAAGGGCTGCGGGGCGGGCAGGCCAAGGAGGCTGGCCAGGAAATTCGCCGAAACCTGCTTGTCCCGGCACCAGACGATGGTGTGGTTCAACTGAGTGCTCATGCACAAGTCCTCACGACGGATCAGGCGGGTTGTCATGAGTCTTCAGATTAGCCCAGCCTGTTGCGCAATGACCGCCCTGACCTAAGCTTGGGGCAAGGCGAGACATATTTGCGGTACGTCACCCGGAACGATCGCCGCAATGCGCAATCATTAGAGCGTGGATATCAAAAGGAGATGCGCATGCTCATCAGGTCACTGACCCTGGCTACTTTGCTGGCGATTGCCGGCACTTCGTTCGCCGCTGATGGCGACTCACCGCTGGACATGGACAAGGGCAGGGCCCGGCCACTGATTGTCATCGCTCCGAGCACGGTTGATCCGACCTGGGTCGGCCTGAAAAAGTCGCTGGATGAGCCGGCCAATCGCAAGGGGTTCACCGACCGCAACATGGTGCTCTATACGGTGCTGAACCTGATGGGCCAGCGCGACGGCAAAGACCTCGGGCCACAAGACACGGCGGCGCTGATCCGCTCGCTCAAGCTGGGGGCCGGCGCCAAGACCAAGGTCATCCTGGTCGGCAAGGACGGCGAAAAGAAACTCGAACAATCGGACGCCATCAAGCTGGACGAGATTTTCAGCGCTGTCGATCAGTTGCCGGCGGCCGAGAAAGAATTTACCGCGACAGTGGCGGCTCCGGTCACTGAGGCCGAGCCGGTAGCCAAAGGCGCCAAGCCCGGGAAAAGCAGCAAACCGGCGAAGGCCGCCAAACCGCCTGAAATGCCGGATGATTGAACCGACACTGAATTCTTGTGGTGAGCAATTAACCTGTGGGAGCGAGCTTGCTCCGGGCGGCGTTCCGACGATGGCGTCGTAAAAGTCGATATCGATGTTGAATGTCAGGCCGTCATCGCGAGCAAGCTCGCTCCCACAGGTTTTGTGCCAGGTTGCGTTCTTCCAGAAGCACCTGATTGGCATCCAATCCATACAGGCCTGATTGTTCTTGCAGTTCCCCGTCATTGAGCACGTAGCACAGCACGTCTTTCGCGTCGCTGATGGCCAATGGCGAGTGAGTGGTCAGGACAAACTGGCAATTGGGGAAGGTTTCGCTCAACTGCCGAATCAAACTGCGCTGCCATTTAGGGTGCAGGTGCAAATCGACCTCGTCGATCAGGACGATGCCGTCACCCTCCAATGGGTTGTCCAGAGACTGGTTCATCATCGCCAATCGGCGTGCGATGTCGCCGACCAATGCCATCATCGACTTTTCGCCCTGTGAGAGCTGGGAGACGTTAAGTGTCACGCCGTTTTTGTCGATGGCCATGTGCAGGCGCGGTTTGCGTTGCACTCGCAGGTTGCTGAAGCCGGGCATGAACGCGGCGATGGCGGAACGAACTGCGGTCAACTGACGATCCCGGGAAGAAGCTTTCAATTGGGAAAGGGTTTTCCAGATGTCACTGTCATTGCCGAACTTTGCGGAAATCTCGGATAACGCAGTATCGGATACACCGGTTTCGTTTTCGCTGTCTTCGCGTTCGCGGAACCATTCGAAGAAACGACGGAAGTCCACTCCACGATTCAACGCGTTGTCGTAACCGTCGAGCTGATCGAAGGTATGTTTGGTGCGAATTTTTAGCGGGATTTCCAAAACCGAGCGCTCAACCGGGTAGTAGGCGATCAGAGGGAGTGAAGCTTTTTCATCGATGGTTAGTTGAGTGCGATAGTGGTCTGCAAGGAGGCTGGCTTCCGCTAATTCACTATGGACATCACTCTTTCGCCCTTGTCTGCCACGAGCAATGGCCCAGTTAAAGAGATCATGTTTTGAATAATCGTCGGGGGAACGTGGTTGCGCCGGCGAACTGTCTGATACGGAAGTCAAAACGACTGCGACTGTAGCGCCGTTTCGAATGTCTTCATTTGTAAGGTAACTGCCAACACCTTTCTCAGTACGAATCCTGGCAGCTAGCCAACTCAATGAGGTGGCCAATGATTTTAAAAGGGTGGTTTTCCCGGCACCGTTGTTTCCCACAAGCACCGTCACATTTGAGCGGTGTTTGGGGGTGGGGGCCAGGTAAATGGTCATATCGGTGAAGCGACCGACATCCTTGAGCTGAAAGCTGAAAATTTCCATTACAACGCCCTTTTAGGGTCAGTCGGTTTGAATAGTTGAGCGCGCATTATGTCATTCCTGGCCACGGATTGATCCGATGCCGTTCGCAGGCTTGAGAGGTCCATTAGATACAACGGTTTCACCTGCACCACAACGGTCATGAGCAAAAAGGTATTTGTAACTGGATGCTCAGAAAATCGAGCGTAGGCAAGGACTTCAGTTGCGTCGGAAATTTCCTGCATGACGTGGCGCACCCCGTGAACTGGTGCCCATTGGGCCGTATCGATAACCTTCTTCAGCCGCTGCAAAATCAGCGGTCGGATGTGGAAGTCCGTTGGTTCAAGCCATCTACCAATGCCCCTAGAGCGCAGTCGACATTTTTTATGTCAACATCGCCGCGTTTTGGCGGCTGTGCGCGGGAGCACTTTCGAGTGCACCGGGTTTTGGTGGATTGACCTGGACTTCCACACCTGCGTACAGCTGCCACCCTCATGTGGAAGTGAGATGGGTAGTTTTCTCGACAATCCCCAATGGTACTTCTTCATGAAAAAGCTAAGTCCGAATCCCCCGGAATCCCCATCCGAGGCAGATGTCCCACTCTCCGACATCACCGAACCCGCCGTCAGCGCTCGCTTGCGCAACCCCAAACACGCCGACCCGGTCAGCCACATCTTCACCATCCTCCCAAACGTCGACACCCCAACGCTGCTGTGCCACGCCTGCGAAACCCTCGCGTCCCTGAATGTGCTGATCACGGACCTGGCCTGCAAGCTGGAAAGCTCCAACCGCAACGTGGCGCTTTCGATTCAGCAACTGGCAGTCGTGGGCGAATTGTTGGTGAACCGCGCGCTGGACAATATCGACCCGCCCGAAGGTGTGCCGATAAAGTAAAAAAGGCGACCTCTAGAGGTCGCCCTTATCTATGGAGAAGGCGACAAGGTTTATTGAGTCAGGGCACTCAGAATCTGATGGGCAATCCTGACCCGCTGCTCATTGGGATAATTCTTGTTGGCCAGCATCACAATGCCGATGTCCTTCGATGGCACGTACGCCACGTAAGCACCAAAGCCCCCGGTTGAACCGGTCTTGTTGACCAGCACGCTCTGCGGCTGCGCTTGCGGCGGGTTCAGCCATTGGACCTTGTGCGCCTCCATGGCCATCGGCGTGGAGTTGCCGTCCAGCAAGCGATCCAGCGTGATCGGGTAGCGATACATCTCCCAGCCCAGGCCCTGGGTCATATCGCCTACGGTGTAGTAACCGCTATGGGTCAAGGCGATGGCTTGCTGCAATGGCTTTTCCAGAGACGCCGGCTTCATGTTCGCGCCGACATAGCCCAGCAAGTCCGCGGCGCTGGTTTTCACCCCGTACGCCTCGGAATCCAGCGCCCCCGGAGTGACCCGTACCGGTTTGCCGTCCTTGTTGTAGCCCTGGGCGTACAGCGCCATCTGATCCTGCGGCACATGCACATAGGTGTGCTTGAGGCCCAGTTTCGGCAGCAGGGTTTTCTCCATCAGCTCATCGAACGGCTGGCCCATGCTTTGGGCGGCGAGGTAGCCGAACAGGCCAAGGCTGGGGTTCGAATACAGTCGGTGGCTGCCGGGAGCGTAGAGCGGTTTCCATTGTTGGTAGTAGCCGAGCATTTTGTCGGCCGAATCAGATTCAGCAGGGAATTGCAGTGGCAAGCCGCCAGCGCTGTAGGTGCCCAGTTGCAGCACGCTGATGTGGTCGAACGCGCTGCCGCGCAAGGCCGGCAGGACCTGGCTGGCTTTGTCCGACAGCGACAGCTTGCCCGTGGCCTGGGCGTAGGCGGCGAGGGTGGCGGTGAACGTTTTACTGACGGAGCCGATTTCGAACAGGGTGTCTTGCGTGACGGGGTTGCCGGTTTCTTTCGAGGCGACGCCATAGTTGAAGTAATGCGCCTGGCCGTTGACGGTGACTGCCACGGCCATGCCGTGAATACCCTCGGCTTGCATCACCGGTTGTACAGCGGCGTTCACCACTGTCTCGATTTGATCCTGTGCCACGCACTGGCCCGCGGCGAATATCGCCATGCAAGCGGCGATGGTTTTCAGCCTGTCCATATTGGTTTCATCCGTCGTTGATTCAGGTGCGCGCCATTCTATGGGGAAAACCCTGTTTTTAAATCCGACCGCCCACAGGCGGGTCGGGTTTATTGTTACAAGGTGCGCACCGTCGATTCAACGTACCAGGCACGGCCGCTTGTTATCGAACTTCCAGTCCGGAATCAAAAACTGCATCGCCACGCTGTCATCCCGCGCCCCCAGGCCCATGCCTTTGTACAGTTCATGGGCCTTGGCCAGTTGATCCATGTCCAGCTCCACCCCCAGCCCCGGTTTCTGCGGCACCTGCACGCAGCCGTCGACGATGTGCAGCGGGGCCTTGGTCAGGCGTTGGCCGTCCTGCCAGATCCAGTGGGTGTCGATGGCGGTGATCTCGCCCGGCGCGGCCGCCGCGACATGGGTGAACATCGCCAGGGAGATGTCGAAGTGGTTGTTGGAGTGCGAACCCCAGGTCATGCCCCATTCGTGGCACATCTGCGCCACGCGCACCGAGCCCTGCAGGGTCCAGAAGTGCGGGTCGGCCAGGGGAATGTCGACCGACTGCAGCTGGATCGCGTGGCCCATCTCCCGCCAGTCGGTGGCGATCATGTTGGTCGCGGTCTTCAGGCCCGTGGCCCGGCGGAACTCAGCCATGACTTCGCGTCCCGAGTACCCGTTTTCCGCCCCGCACGGGTCTTCGGCATAGGCCAGCACGTGGTGCTGATCGCGGCACAGGCGGATGGCTTCCTTCAGCGACCAGGCGCCATTCGGGTCGAGGGTGATGCGCGCATCGGGGAAGCGTTCGGCGAGGGCCGTGACCGCTTCGATTTCGGCGTCGCCGCTGAGCACGCCGCCCTTGAGCTTGAAGTCCTTGAAGCCGTAACGGGCATGGGCCGCCTCGGCCAGACGGACCACCGCGTCGGCGGTCATGGCTTTCTCATGCCGCACACGGAACCAGTCGTTGTCGGCGTCCGGTTCGCTGCGGTAGGCGAGGTCGGTTTCGTTGCGATCACCGACATAAAACAGATAGCCAAGCATCTTCACTTCATCGCGCTGCTGGCCTTCGCCGAGCAGGGCGGCCACCGGCACGTCCAGGTGCTGGCCGAGCAAGTCGAGCAATGCGGCTTCCAGGCCGGTGACGGCGTGAATGGTGATGCGCAGGTCGAAGGTCTGCAAACCGCGCCCACCGGCATCGCGGTCGGCGAAGGTCTGGCGCACCTGATTGAGAATCTTCTGATAAGTGCCAATCGGGCTGCCGACCACCAGGCTGCGTGCGTCTTCGAGGGTCTGGCGGATACGTTCGCCCCCCGGCACCTCGCCAACGCCGGTGTGGCCGGCGTTGTCCTTGAGGATCACGATGTTGCGAGTGAAGAACGGCCCATGGGCGCCGCTCAGGTTGAGCAGCATGCCATCGTGGCCGGCGACCGGAACCACTTGCATGCTGGTGATGACCGGGGCTTTTGCGGTGTCTTGTGGGTTCATTTTCCAATCCTTAAAAAGCTGAATTCAGGCGTGGTTGGGTGCAGCTTTGCTCTGCGCCACGGCGGGTGCGGATTTCGGTGTGTTGCGGGCGGCAAACACGATGATCGCGGCGATGATCGAGGTCGCGGCCAGGCCGTACAGCCCGCCCTGAATGGAACCGGTGCGTTCTTCCAGCAGGCCGAAGGTGGTCGGCGCAACGAAGCCACCGAGGTTGCCCACCGAGTTGATCAACGCGATGACGCCGGCGGCAATGCGCGCATCCAGGTAGGCCTGGGGAATCGGCCAGAACAGCGACGAGGCGGATTTGAAGCCCAGTGCTGCAAAGCAGATGGCGACAAAGGCGAAGATCGGTCCGCCGGTGGTGGACATGAACATCCCGGCCGCGGCGATCAGCAGGGCGGCAGCGACCCAGGCTTGCTGGTGTTTCCACTTGCCCGACAAGGAGGCGAAGGCGTACATGCCGACAATCGACAGCAACCACGGAATCGAGTTGAACAGCCCGACCTGGACATCGCTCAGGTCGCCCATCTTCTTGATGATGCTTGGCAGCCAGAAAGTCGCGGCGTAGATGGTCAGCTGGATAAAGAAGTAGATCAGGCAGAACAGGATGATCTGGCGATCCTTGAGCAACTTGCCCAGTGACGGCTTGATCGGCGTCGCCGCTTCCCGGGCCAGCTGTTCGTCGTCGATGGCCTTGACTAGCGCGTCCTGCTCCTCGCGGCTCAGCCATTTGGCGTCATGGGGTCTGGAGTCCAGCCAGAACCAGACGAACACGCACAACCCCACCGAAAACATGCCCTCGATGAAGTACATCCACTGCCAGCCGTGCAGGCCCAGGCCACTGATTTGCAGAAGTAGCCCGGACAGCGGGCCGGAGATCAGCGAGGCAATCGCCGAGCCGCTGAGGAAAATCGCAATCGCCTTGCCGCGCTCCACGCCGGGCAACCAGCGGGTGAAGTAGTAGATCACCCCGGGAAAGAACCCGGCTTCGGCCACGCCCAGCAGAAAACGCAGGATGTAGAAGTGGGTTTCGTTCTGGATGAACGCCATGCCCGCGGCGACCAGGCCCCAGGTCAGCATGATCCGCGTCAGCCAGATACGTGCGCCGACTTTTTGCAGAAGGATGTTGGAGGGCACTTCGAACAACGCATAACCGATGAAGAACAGACCGGCACCCAGGCCATAGGCGGCCGCGCCAATACCCAGGTCGTGTTCCATGTGGGTGCGGACGAAACCGATGTTCACGCGATCAATGTAATTGACGATGAACATGATGACGAACAGCGGCAAGACGTGACGTTTGACTTTGGCGATGGCGGACTTCAGCGCTGAATTGGCGTCGTCGTGCATCGCGGAGATGGATGTATTCACTGCGTTTTCTCCCACTCGTTATTTTTATGCGGGGTGAAGCTGGGTGCTGCGTTGTTGCTAGACATCATACAACTAGGTTTTTTGATCTTGCAACCACGTTTATCCAATGAAATAGAGCGATTACAGAGATTTTTTATTCTTTTTGTGGTGGCAGGTAGCCTTTGAAACGACTCAATATGGGGTGGTTGTTGAGTGTTGTCATACAAGTTGAGCGAGATTTTTCAGGATTCCCACCCGGCGCGGTGCTACGATTCGATAGCCCCGATTTCCGGACACCCCCATGCAAGAAGACCTCGAAGTACCCGCCCGCAAGCGCAGCCACAACCTGGCCCATGACCTGGTCGAAAAATTGACCCAGCGCATCCTGCTCGGCCAGATGTTGCCCGGCGACAAGTTGCCGTCGGAAAACACCATCGTTCAGGAACACGGGGTCAGTCGCACGGTGGTGCGCGAGGCGATCTCGAAGCTGCAGGCCTCGGGGCTGGTGGAGACCCGGCACGGCATTGGCACGTTCGTGATCGAGCGCGCACCGGAGCAGGGGCTGCGGCTGAATGTCGATACGGCGTTGGGGGTGCGCAGCATTCTGGAGTTGCGCATGGGCCTGGAAACCCAGGCGGCGGCGCTGGCGGCAACTCGCCGCACCGATCTGCAACTGGCGCAGATGCGTGAAGCACTGGATGACTATCAAAGCCTGCTGGCCAACAACGACAGCTGTGTCGAAGCGGACCGGCGTTTTCATCTGCTGATCGCCGAAGCCACTGGCAACCTGTGCTTCACCGAGATCATGCAGCACCTGGGCAGTGCGATGATCCCGCGCACCCGGGTCAATGCCGCCGAGCGTGGCGCGGTGGACTTGAGCAAGCTCGGCCAGTTGGCCAACCTTGAGCACGAGGCGATTCTCAACGCCATCAAGCGCCAGGACCCGGACACGGCGCGGGCGGCGATGTGGCTGCACCTGACCAACAGTCGCGACCGGTTTTCGGCTAGCTGAGGTTGTCTGTTTTTCAGTTGCACCGAGTCATCGTTCATCGCGAGCAGGCTCGCTCCCACATTGGAATGCGTACCCCTGTAGGGGCGGGCTTGCCCGCGAAGGCGTCAGTCCAGGCAACAAAAAGCATGGATCAGACCCTGGCAACCTGAACAACCACAACCCGCCGCTCCAGATTCAACGCCAGCACACTCGCCAACACCACCAGCCCGCCGACCACGATCATCAACGTCGGCCGCTCGCCAAGCGCATAGGACGCAATGACCATCGCCGTCGGCGGCGTCAAATACAGCGTCATCGTCGCCCGGCTCAAATCGACATGCGCCAGCACATAGGCCCAGGCCAGGTACGCCAGGGCACTGGGGAAAATCCCCAGTGCTAACACGGCGAACTGCACATGCAGCGGCGCAATCGCGATTTGATCCATCAGGCCGGGCAGATAAATCAACAACAACACCGTCCCGGACCACACCGTGTAACACACCAGCGTCAGCCCGTCGTAACGCCCGGTGTGATGCTTTTGCAGGGCAAAGTAGAGGCTCCAGGACACCGCCGCCAACAGGATCAGCAAGCCGTGGGCGTCGAGGCTGCCCAGGCCATGATCGCCGGCCACCACAATCAGCACGCCAAACAAGCCGAGCAGCACACAACCCCAGCGCCACAGGCTCACCTGATCCTTGAACACGAAGCGCGCAATCAATGTGCTGAACAGCGGTGTGGTCTGGGCCAGGACGCTCGAAGCCCCGGCGCTGATACCCTGCTGCCCGAAGTTGATCGCCACGTGGTGCAGGCTTACCGCAAAGAAACCCAGGCCGAACATCAGCGGCAAGTCTCGAAGCCTGGGCAAGCGAATGCCCTTGAGTATCGCGATCACTGCCATGAACACGGAGGCCAGCAGGAAGCGCAGGAGTGCCAGGTGCACGGGGTCGTAGGCCTGCAGGCCGATATGGATGCCGGTTGGGGAATACCCCCAGCACGCCACGACAAACGCCATGGCCAGGATGATTTTCCAGGGTGAAACGGAGGAGGGTGTGAGCGGCGACATGGTCGTGCACCTGTGGGTGGATGCACCGAGTATCAGAAAGCGTATCGTTCGCCACAACTGACTTATAATGCTCAAACTGTTCACTATGGGTGATGTATGGAGCTGGCACAGATTCGCATGTTCAAGACCGTGACCGATGTCGGCAGCATCGCCCGCGCGGCCGAGCTGTTGCATTGCGTGCCGTCGAACATCACGGCCCGCATCAAGGCCCTTGAGGCCGAACGGGGTGTCGCGCTGTTTTTGCGTGAGGGCCGAGGGCTGCGCATCAGCCCGTCGGGGCAAACCTTCCTGGCCTACGCTTCGAAAATCCTTGCCCTCACCGCCGAGGCCAAGCGCGCGGTCGATCCTTCGGCCGAGCCCTCGGGACCGTTGCGCATCGGCGCCATCGAGTCGTCGGCCACCGGGCGCTTGCCGCGTCTGCTGGCGAAATTCCACAAGCGTTTCCCGCAGGTGGCGCTGGAGCTGGCCACCGGCTCCTGGGGGCAGTTGCTTGACGACACACTCAATCACAAGCTCGACGGGGCCATCGTGGCGGTGGATGTCGAGCGTTCGCACCTCAAGCGCACGCCGATGTACCGTGAGGATTTATTGCTGATTGCCTCGACCTCCCTGGGGCCGCTGCGGGACATCAGCGACTTGCGGGACCAGACCGTATTCATGTGGCCACAGGGCTGTCCGTACCGGGCGGCGCTGGAGCATTGGTTGCTGCGACAGGGGCAGGCACTGCCGATTGTCAGCCTGGCGAGTTATGGCGCGATTGTCGGTTGCGTCAGCGCCGGGGCTGGGGTGGCACTGGTGCCCAAAGGCGTGTTCGACCAATACGCCAAAGGCGCGGGGTGCGCGGGGTTTGAATTCCCCGAACTGACCGCCGTCGACAACCTGTTTTACTGGCACGAAAACGCCGGGGTGCACCCGGCGCGCGAGGCGTTCGTGGCGATGCTGCGCGAGGAGTTTGCCTGATTTGCACTTGTGGGAGCGAGCCGTTATGAGGCAATCAACTGCCGCAACACGTAATGCAAAATTCCTCCCGACTTGAAGTATTCCACTTCATTGAGCGTATCGATCCGGCACAACACCTCGACCTTTTCCTTGCTGCCGTCTTCACGGGTGATGACCAGCGACAGGTTCATCCGTGGCGTCAGCTCGACGCCGGTCAATCCGAGGATGTCCAGGGTTTCACTGCCGCCCAGTTTCAGGCTCTTGCGGTTCTGGTCCAGCTTGAACTGCAGCGGCAACACGCCCATGCCCACCAGATTGGAGCGGTGAATCCGCTCGAAGCTTTCGGCGATGACCGCTTTCACCCCCAACAGATTGGTGCCCTTGGCCGCCCAGTCGCGGCTCGACCCGGTGCCGTATTCCTGGCCGGCGATCACCACCAGCGGCGTGCCCGAAGCCTGATAGCGCATGGCGGCGTCGTAGATCGGCATTTTTTCCCCGGTGGGAATGTAGCGGGTGTTGCCGCCTTCCTCGCCGCCGAGCATTTCGTTGCGTATGCGGATGTTGGCGAAGGTGCCGCGCATCATCACTTCGTGGTTGCCGCGCCGCGAGCCGTAGGAGTTGAAGTCCCGTGGCTCCACGCCTTTGTCGCGCAAGTATTGCCCTGCCGGGCTGTCGGCCTTGATGTTGCCGGCGGGGGAGATGTGGTCGGTGGTCACCGAGTCGCCGAGCAACGCGAGAATGTTCGCTGCGCAGATATCCTTGACCACAGGCGGCGGGCCGCCGATGTCATCGAAAAACGGCGGATGCTGGATGTAGGTCGAGTCGGCCTGCCAGACATAGGTCGCCGCTTGCGGAACCTTGATCGCCTGCCATTGCGCGTCACCGGCAAACACTTCGGCGTATTCCTTGTGGAACATCGCGGTGTTGACCTGATTCACCGCGTCGGCAATTTCTTTGCTGCTTGGCCAGATATCCCGCAGGTAAACCGGTTTGCCGTCCTTGTCATCGCCCAACGGTTCGCGGCTGAGGTCAGTGCGCACCGTGCCGGCCAGCGCGTAGGCGACCACCAGCGGCGGGGAGGCCAGCCAGTTGGTTTTCACCAGTGGATGCACCCGGCCTTCGAAGTTGCGATTGCCTGAGAGCACCGATGCCACGGTGAGGTCGGCTTGCTGGATGGCTTTTTCGATGGGCTCCGACAGCGGCCCGGAGTTGCCGATGCAGGTGGTGCAGCCATAGCCGACCAGGGCGAAGCCCAATTCATCGAGGTAACGGGTCAGGCCGGCCGCCTTGTAGTAGTCGGTGACCACTTTCGAGCCGGGGGCCAGCGAGCTCTTCACCCAAGGCTTGCGTTTCAGGCCTTTTTCCACAGCCTTCTTCGCCACCAGCCCGGCCGCCATCATCACGCTCGGGTTGGAGGTGTTGGTGCAGGAGGTGATCGCGGCAATCACCACCGCGCCGTTTTTCAGGCGATAGGTCTGGCCTTCATAGTCGTAATCCGCTTCGCCGGCCAGATCGGCGTTGCCGACGGCGACGCCGCCGCCCCCCTCGCTTTCCAGGCGGCCTTCTTCCTTGCTGGTGGGTTTGAATTGCAGGTCGACGAAGTCGCTGAAGGCTTGGGCGACATTCGGCAGCGATACCCGGTCCTGCGGGCGTTTCGGCCCCGCGAGGCAGGCTTCGACGCGGCCCATGTCCAGCGCCAGGGTGTCGGTGAACAGCGGTTCCTGGCCGGGCAGGCGCCACAGCCCCTGGGCCTTGCTGTAGGCCTCGACCAGTTGCACCGTTTCGAGGGGGCGGCCTGAGAGGCGCAGGTACTCCAGCGTGACGTCGTCCACCGGGAAGAAACCGCAGGTGGCGCCGTATTCCGGGGCCATGTTGGCGATGGTCGCGCGGTCGGCGAGCGGCAGGTCGGCGAGGCCATCGCCGTAGAACTCGACGAATTTGCCCACCACGCCTTTCTTGCGCAGCATCTGGGTGACAGTCAGCACCAGGTCGGTGGCGGTGATGCCTTCCTTGAGCTTGCCGGTGAGTTTGAAACCGATGACTTCGGGAATCAGCATCGACACCGGTTGCCCGAGCATCGCCGCTTCCGCCTCGATACCGCCAACGCCCCAGCCGAGCACGCCGAGGCCGTTGATCATGGTGGTGTGGGAATCGGTGCCGACCAAAGTGTCGGGGAAGGCATAGGTGCGGTCGTCCTCGTCCTTGGTCCAGACCGTGCGGCCGAGGTATTCAAGATTCACCTGGTGGCAGATCCCGGTGCCCGGCGGCACCACGCTGAAATTGTCAAAGGCACTCTGGCCCCAGCGCAGGAACGCATAACGCTCGCCATTGCGCTGCATTTCAATGTCGACGTTTTGCTCGAAGGCGCTGCTGCTGGCGAACTTGTCGACCATCACCGAGTGGTCGATCACCAGGTCTACCGGCGACAGCGGGTTGATCCGCTGTGGATTGCCGCCGGCCTTGGCCATCGCCGCACGCATCGCGGCCAGGTCGACCACAGCGGGAACGCCAGTGAAGTCTTGCATCAAGACCCGCGCCGGGCGGTACTGGATTTCGCGGTCGGAGCGACGCTCCTTGAGCCACGCGGCCAGGGCCTTGAGGTCGGCGCCGGTGACGGTTTTTTCGTCTTCCCAGCGCAGCAGGTTTTCCAGCAGGACTTTCAAGGACATCGGCAACTTGTCCAGGTCGCCCAGGCTTTTGGCGGCATCGGGCAGGCTGAAATAGTGGTAGGTCTTGTTGCCGACTTGCAGGGTCTTGAGCGTTTTCAGGCTATCGAGGGACGGCATTGCGATCACTCCTTAAAGTCCGCACGGCTACGGACTGAGGGGACGGGCAGAACATTAAACCTAGCCCTGTTTTAAGTAGCTGGCTAATAACTCGATTCTATGGGCAAGTCCGAGGTTCCGAAGTCAGCTATCATGCGCGGGTTTTCGTGACAGGCTTTGCTTCAACGCAAGCCTGGGCATCGTGCAGTGGCCGAAATTCCTCGCCATTGCCCAGGAGTAAGAATGAACACCCTCTTTATGCATTGCCGGCCGGGCTTCGAAGGCGAAGTCTGTTCCGAGATTTCCGACCTCGCCGCGCGCTTGAATGTGGCCGGTTATGCCAAGGCCAAAGCTGCAACTGCCTGCGCCGAATTCGTCTGCACCGAAGAAGACGGCGCCGAGCGCCTGATGCGCGGGCAGCGTTTCGCCGAGCTGATCTTCCCGCGCCAGTGGGCTCGGGGGATTTTCATCGATCTGCCGGAAACCGACCGCATCAGCGTGATCCTCGCGCATATGGCGGACTTTCCGCTGTGCGGCAGCCTGTGGCTGGAAATGGTCGACACCAATGACGGCAAGGAACTGTCGAACTTCTGCAAGAAATTCGAAGTGCACCTGCGCAAGGCGCTGATGGCCGCTGGCAAACTGGTGGAAGACGCGCATAAGCCGCGCCTGTTGCTGACCTTCAAGAGTGGGCGTGAAGTGTTCATGGGCCTGGCCGAGTCAAACAACTCGGCCATGTGGCCAATGGGCATTCCGCGCCTGAAGTTTCCACGCGAAGCGCCGAGCCGCTCGACCCTCAAGCTGGAAGAGGCCTGGCACCACTTCATCCCGCGCGACCAGTGGGACGAGCGCCTGCACAGCGACATGACCGGCGTTGACCTCGGGGCCGCCCCCGGTGGCTGGACCTGGCAACTGGTCAACCGCGGCATGTTGGTGACGGCGATCGACAACGGCCCGATGGCCGAAAGCCTGATGGACACCGGTCTGGTGCAGCACTTGATGGCCGACGGTTTCACCTTCAAGCCCAAGCAACCGGTGGACTGGATGGTCTGCGACATCGTCGAGAAGCCGGCGCGCAACGCCGCGATGCTGGAAGAGTGGATCGGCGAGGGGCATTGTCGTGAAGCGGTGGTTAACCTCAAGCTGCCGATGAAGCAGCGTTACGCCGAAGTGAAGCGTTTGCTCGAGCGCATTGCCGATGGCTTCAAGGCCCGGGGCATCAAGGTCGAGATTGGCTGCAAGCAGCTGTACCACGACCGCGAGGAAGTGACCTGCCATTTGCGCCGGCTGGATGTGAAGAAGCCCAAGTCCCGCTAACCACACCACCCCCTGTAGGAGCTGGCTTGCCAGCGAAGGGTCCCTTGAGTCATGCGCCGAATTTGCGGACGCCTTCGCTGGCAAGCCAGCTCCTACAAAGATGGATGTCTGTCGCAGATGACGTTACACCCGGCAATGCGCGACAATGCCGGCCAGTTTCAGGAGTGAATCATGAGTGAAATGCTTGATACGCCGGTAGACGGCACCCTCGACGCCACCGGCCTCAACTGCCCGGAGCCGGTGATGATGCTACACCAGCATATCCGTGACCTGGTGCCTGGCGGCTTGCTCAAGGTGATCGCCACTGACCCGTCGACCCGTCGCGACATTCCCAAGTTCTGTGTGTTTCTCGACCATGAACTGGTGGCGCAGCACGAAGAGGCGGGCACCTACCTCTACTGGATTCGCAAGAAATCCGGCTGATCATCAAGCCCCTGTAGGAGCGAGCTTGCTCGCGATGGACGTCAACGATAACGCGTAATACCTGATGCCCCGCGGTGTCCTGGCGTTTTTCGCGAGCAAGCTCGCTCCTACAAGGGGTACGGCGATCAACCCTGACTGTTACGAATCCGCCGGCGCGCACTGAGCGTCAGGCGGATCGACAGCATCAGCGCCGCACAGCTCAAGCCGGCAATCAGCCCTTCCCAGAGCCCGCTTGGGCCGCTGGCCGGACCGAACCAGTCGGTCAGTCCCAGCACGTAGCCGACCGGCAGGCCGATGCCCCAATAGGCGAACAAGGTCAGGATCATCGTCACCCGGGTGTCCTGGTATCCACGCAACGCGCCAGCGCAAATCACCTGGATGGCATCGGAAAACTGGTACAGCGCAGCATAGACAATCAGCATCGATGCAATCTGGATCACGTTCCTGTCAGGCGTGTAGATCGAGGCGATGGGCTCGCGCAGCAGCAGGATCAGGCTCGCCGAGAACGCCGCGAACACCAGTGCCGCGCCGAGCCCGACCTTTGCCGCGAAGCGCGCCTGCCAAGGATTGCCGGCCCCCAGTGCCTGACCGACGCGCACGGTCACCGCCATGCCCAGCGAGTAAGGAATCATGAACAACAGTGAGCTGATGTTCAGGGCGATTTGATGCCCGGCCACCACGGTAGAGCCGAGACTACCGATCAATAGCGCGATGACCGCGAAGATGCTGGACTCGGCGAAGACGGCGATACCAATCGGCAGGCCAATGCCGACCAGGCGCTTGATCACGACCCATTGCGGACGGTCGAAGCGCACCAGCACACGGGTGCGGGAATAGAAGGGCGCCCAGAACGTCCAGCCGGCCATGCTCAACGCCATGAACCACATCACGATGCCGCTGGCCCAGCCGCAACCGACGCCGCCCAGGGCCGGTGCGCCGAAGTGGCCGTAGATCAACGCATAGTTCAGCGGGATGTTCAGCAGCAGGCCGCACAAGCCAATGACCATGCTCGGACGGGTGCCCCCCATGCCATCGCTGTAGCAGCGCAGTACGTAATAAAAAGCCATGCCCGGCAAGCCGAAGGCGATCCCGTGCAGGTAACCCATGCTCGGCTCGATCAACTGCGGATCGACTTTCATCCAGTGCAGGATCGGCTCGGCGCCGAGCAGCAGGCCACTGCCGATCAACCCGACACACAGCGCGAGCCACAGCGCCTGGCGAACCAGCGGGCCGATCTCGTCAAACTGCCCGGCGCCAAAGCGTTGTGCGACCTTGGGTGTGGTAGCCAGCAGGACGCCGGACATCAACAGGTAGACGGGAATCCAGATCGAGTTGCCCAGGGCCACCGAGGCCAGGTCCCGTGGGCTGACGCGGCCGGCCATCACCGCATCGACGAAGCCCATGGCCGTGGTCGCCAGTTGCGCGATCATGATGGGCAGGGCCAGGTTGAGCAGGCCTTTGAGTTCCAGGCGAACGGGGGTTGTCCGCGCAGGCGCAATGGCGGCGGTATTCTCGATTACAGGATTCAATAGCGAAACGTCCAAAAGGTGTTGATGCACAGGCGCGCATTCTACGCGTTGACGCGGCAGTCAGGAAAAGACCCGTGTTGTGGATTTGTAATCAACCCTCTGTAGGAGCGAGCTTGCTCCTACAGAGAGATGCGTCTAGGCGCGATGCGTCATCTACGCCTACACTGCCGATCCGCCAAAGGAGCCTGCCATGCTGATTGTTGCCGACGAAAATATCCCCCTGCTCGATGCCTTCTTCGAAGGCTTCGGTGAAATCCGCCGGGTGCCGGGTCGTTCCATTGACCGTGCCACGGTCGAACAGGCCGATGTGCTGTTGGTGCGTTCGGTGACCAACGTCAATCGCACGCTGCTCGAAGGCAGCAAGGTGCGTTTTGTCGGTACGTGCACCATCGGCACCGATCATCTGGACCTGGATTACTTTCAGCAGGCCGGTATCACCTGGTCCAGCGCACCGGGCTGCAATGCCCGCGGCGTGGTCGACTATGTGCTCGGCAGCTTGCTGACCCTGGCCGAAATCGAAGGCGTCGACCTGACCCGGCGTACCTACGGCGTAGTCGGTGCCGGCGAAGTGGGCGGGCGATTGGTCAAAGTCCTGCAGGGTCTGGGCTGGAAGGTGCTGGTGTGCGATCCGCCACGGCAGGCCGCTGAAGGCGGTGACTACGTCAGTCTCGAGCAGATCATCGAAGCGTGCGACGTCATCAGCCTGCACACGCCGCTGACCAGGCAGGGACAGCTATCGACCTGGCATTTGTTCGATGAGACACGCCTGAACCAGCTCAAGTCCGGCACCTGGCTGATCAATGCCAGTCGCGGACCGGTGGTGAACAACACGGCCCTGCGCGATGTGCTGCTGGAGCGCGAAGACCTGCAAGCGGTGCTCGATGTGTGGGAAAACGAGCCTGAAGTCGACGTGGCGCTGGCCGAGCTGTGCGTGCTGGCAACGCCGCACATTGCCGGTTACAGCCTCGACGGCAAGCAGCGGGGGACCGCGCAGATTTATCAGGCGTATTGCGACTTTCTCGGGCAACCGGCCCGCGTCAGCCTGAGCGATTTGCTGCCGGCACCGTGGCTGTCGCACGTGACCCTGAATGCGCAAAGCGACCCAGCCTGGGCCTTGGCGATGCTGTGCCGTGGCGTATATGACCCGCGTCGTGACGATGCGGATTTCCGTCGCAGCCTGGTCGGCAGTGTCAGCGAGCAGCGTGCGGCATTCGATATGCTGCGCAAGCAATACCCGTTGCGCCGGGAGATCGACGGATTGCAGGTGCGGATCGAAGGTGAATCGCCTGAGTTGCTGGGGATTGTGGCAGCGTTGGGGGCAACACTGGTTTAAAGACCGACTTGCCCGTGAAGGGCGCGACACAGTCCCGGATTGGATTAAGCAGGCATAAAAAACCCGGCCAACCATGGGCCGGGTCAAGAAGACGGTGGCTATATCACTCTTGTTCGGCAGGTTTGACCAGTCGCTTTTCCAGTTCGCTGCAAGCTTTCTGGATCATTTTTTCAGTGATCGGTACTTCGCGACCCTGCTCGTCAATAATCGAGCAACCCAGAGACTGGTCTGGTTGCGTGCGGATCACTTGAATCTTGTCATCGCTGCTGTGTTGCAAGGACATGGCCTGTCTCCTCATCAGGTTGTGTGCTTACTGTAGAACCGCCAGGTGACCGGGCTATGACAACTCCCTGCGATCTTTCCGGGCGGACAGAAACAGTCCACCAGAAATGCCTTCGCGTGGCTAGCCGAACTTTAGACCAATAGCGTCTAGCCTCTAGTGTTGGTGGACATAATTAACCTGACTCATTGTGATTTGCAGCGAGCCACCCCATTGAGCGGTGTAGGCTGACCCTAATGACTGCTTTGTCCTGGATGATTGCGATGCTCTCTGCCCGTCACCGCCGTGCTGTTCGCCTGGCCCGTCGTTTCATCGCGCCGTATCGCTGGCAGGCCTTTGGCGCCTTGCTGGCGCTGATCGCCACCGCCGGCATCACCTTGTCCATGGGGCAGGGCATTCGCCTGCTGGTGGACCAGGGGTTCATGACCCAGTCACCGCATCTGCTCAATCAGTCCATCACGCTGTTCATGTTGCTGGTCATGGGGCTGGCAATCGGTACGTTTGCGCGGTTTTACCTGGTGTCGTGGATCGGTGAACGCTGCGTCGCCGATATCCGGCGCAACGTGTTCAATCATCTGATTTACCTGCACCCGGGGTTTTACGAAGACAATCGCAGCTCCGAAATCCAGTCACGCCTGACCGCCGATACCACGCTGCTGCAATCGGTCATCGGTTCTTCGCTGTCGTTGTTCCTGCGCAATCTGTTGATGGTGATCGGCGGAATCGTCTTGCTGTTCATCACCAACCCCAAGCTCACCAGCATCGTGGTGCTGGCCTTGCCTTTGGTGATCGCGCCGATCCTGATCTTCGGCCGGCGGGTGCGTAACCTCTCGCGCCTGAGTCAGGACCGGATTGCCGACATCGGCAGCTATGTTTCCGAAACCCTGGGCCAGATCAAGACCGTGCAGGCCTACAACCATCAGGCCGAGGACGAGCGCCGGTTTGCCGTGACCGTGGAGGAGGCGTTCAACACCGCACGCAAGCGCATCTTCCAGCGGGCCTGGCTGATTACCCTGGTGATCGTCTTGGTATTGGGCGCGGTCGGGGTGATGCTCTGGGTCGGTGGCATGGACGTCATCGCCGGGCGAATTTCCGCCGGCGAGCTGGCGGCGTTCGTGTTCTATAGCCTGATCGTCGGCAGCGCGTTCGGCACCTTGAGCGAAGTGATTGGCGAATTGCAACGGGCAGCCGGCGCGGCCGAGCGGATTGCCGAGTTGCTGCGTTCGGAAAACATCATCCTGCCGCCGGTGGCAGGCGCGGTGACACTGCCGGACCGGGTCGACGGCCAACTGCAACTGCAAAATGTGCGTTTTTACTACCCGTCGCGGCCGGAAAGTTATGCCGTCGACGGCTTGAGCCTGACTGTAAATGCCGGTGAGACGCTGGCGCTGGTCGGGCCATCGGGGGCCGGAAAATCGACGGTGTATGACTTGCTGCTGCGTTTTTACGACCCGGCCGAGGGACGGATCCTGCTCGATGGCGTGCCGTTGACTCAACTCGATCCGCTGGACCTGCGTCGCTGTTTCGCCCTGGTGTCGCAAGCCCCGGCACTGTTTTTCGGCAGCATTGAAGAAAACATTCGCTACGGCAGTCCGAAGGCGACTTTGGCCGAGGTACAGGAAGCGGCAAAAATCGCTTATGCCCATGACTTTATCGAAGCCATGGCCAACGGTTACCAGACTCATCTGGGGGACGGTGGTCTCGGCTTGTCCGGTGGTCAGCGCCAACGTCTGGCCATCGCCCGCGCGTTGCTGGTGGACGCCCCGATCCTGCTCCTCGACGAAGCTACCAGCGCCCTCGATGCCCAGAGTGAACACCTGATCCAGCAGGCGCTGCCGAGCCTGATGAAAAACCGTACCACCCTGGTAATCGCCCATCGCCTGGCCACGGTGAAAAACGCCGACCGAATTGCGGTGATGGACCAGGGGAAACTGGTGGCGGTGGGCACGCATCAGGAGCTGATTGCCAGCAATGCGTTGTATGCGCGGTTGGCGGCGTTGCAGTTCAGTGATGGACATGAAGCGGCATGAATGACGCCTGGTATTATCTTATTTGCCGGTTGAGGCGGTGATTCGGGATCAGCAGGAGGCGTACTACGCGGCATTGTCGGCGGCCGATCATTTGGCCGAATCAACGCCTTTCGTAGAGTTCATGTTGCAAGCCATGAGCCTTGCACTATCGGAGGCGGTACGGGGTGAGCCAGAAATCGACCCAGTAACCGACCCAGTAACCGACCTGGTAACCGACCCAGTAGAGAAGTTGCTTTCTGTGCTGAATGTTAACGGCCCACGAAAGATCAGCGAATTGTTGGCTGACATCGGATTGGTGCACAAGGCGACGTTTCGGGCTAACTATCTCAGGCCGGCATTAGCGATCGAATGGATAGAGATGACCCAGCCCGAATCGCCAAGTAGTCCGGCACAAAAGTATCGCCTGACCCAGCTCGGAAAACAGGTCTTCGCACAGCTCAAGTCGGCGAAGAAACACTGAGCACCTCTGTAGGAGCGAGCTTGCTCGCGATGGTCGTTAACGATAACGCGTATTTACTGGCTAAACGCGGCGCTCTTGAGTCCATCGTCGGAACGCCGCCCGGAGCAAGCTCGCTCCTACTATTCCCTTAACTGAACAACATTAGCATCTGCGATGCGGGCTTTTGCGGGTCGATTTGAATCATTGATCGTCGAAAAACCGCTCATGCCAATCCACTATCGGCTGTGGCGCATTGAGCTTCTGACCGTAGATCACCGAGTACGACAACACGTTTTGCACGTACTGGCGGGTTTCGTCGAACGGGATGCTTTCCACCCACACGTCGAAACTCAGGTGGTCCGCACCACGCAGCCATTGGCGTACGCGGCCGGGGCCGGCGTTGTAGGCGGCGGAGGCGAGGACGCGGTTGCCGTTGAACTGGCTGTGCACCTGGCTCAGGTAGGCGGCACCGAGCTGGATGTTCTTGTCCGGATCGAACAGTTGCTGTGGCGAGCTATAGGGAATGCTGAACTTGCGTGCGGTTTCCTTGGCGGTGGCCGGCATCAGTTGCATCAGGCCCGAGGCGCCGACCCCGGAGCGGGCGTCGTCCATGAACGCACTTTCCTGGCGGGTAATGGCGAACGCCCAGCTCGGATGCAGGCCGCGGTTTTTCGCTTCACGGACCAGGGTCTCGCGGTGAGCCATCGGGAAGCGGATATCCAGGTCATCCCAATACTGCGCCTGACTGATGGTGCGGATCGCCGGGAAGTACCATTTCAGGTCGTAGGCCAGTTTCGCCTGGGCGACCATTTCGTCGCGGCTGAAGTGACGGCTGACGTAATACCACTCGCGACGGCCATCGACGATCTGCCCGCGGGCGTGCAGCTCCAGGGCGCGGCGTACGCCGGGCGTGTTACGCACCTTGTTGATGGTGGCTTGGCTGAGCACCAGCGGTTTGTTGAGCAAAGAGTAGGGCGACTGGGAGCGATCGGCGGCGAGGAAACCATAGAAGTCGCGTTCGCGGGCCAGGCTTTTATAGAGCGTCTGCGCTTGCGGATTCTGCGGTTGCGCCAGTTCCAGGCTGCGGGCCTGCCAGTAACGCCAGCGGTTGGTGGTGGCCAGGTCCTGGGGCAGGCGGCGGGTCAACTGATAGGCGTCGTCCCAGCGCGCCAGGCGCAGGAGCAGGCGCAAGCGCCATTCGGAAACCGTGTTGTCGCGCAGCTCGGGGTCGTATTTGGTCATGACGTCCAGTGCACGGCTGTCGAAACGTCGTGCGAGGGTCAGGCCGATTTCCCGGGCGATCGCCACTTTTTCATCCCGGGAGAAGTGCATGCTACTGGCGTAACCGTCGAGCAGGTCCATGGCCTTGTCCGGGTCCTGGCGGGCCAGGCGGCGCAGGCCGAGGCTGACCACATCGGACATGGCTTCATCGGCCGGGGTGAAGCGTGACGGCTGGTTGAGCAGTTCCGGTTTCTGCGCGACGTCCACCAGCAAGCGACCGCGAGGGGCGAGGGCGGTCATGCCGTTGACCAGGCTGTTGGCCAGCGGGTAGTTGCGCGTCTGGGCGGCGAGTTTGGCGCGCTCCCAGCGTTTTTGCTCGGTCAACTGGCCTTCGGCGGCCCACATGCCGAACAGCGTGTCACAGGCGTCGGGTTGGGACTTGCCGGTCAGCCAGAGCTTTTCCGCGTTGGCGTTGCCTTCGGCCTTGAGACCGTGGCTGAGCTGGTACTGCGCGTTCAGGCAGTCCAGTTCGGTAAAGTTCATTTTCGGGTCGTAGTACTTGACGAAGGTCGCCCAGTCGCCCCGATCCGCCAGCCAGCGCAACCAGCGCAGTTTCATCCAGTTGGCCTGGGGCAGGTCGCCGTGTTCGGCGAGGAATTTCTCGATTTCGGCGTTGCTCGCGGTTTTCAGGCGCGCGGTCAGCTCGTCGTAGGCCAGGTAGGGTTCCAGCGGATAATCGGCGAGGGCCTGGCTGTAACGGAAATACGGGCCACTGTCGCCCTTGGCCAAGGCGCGTTTGGCTTCATCGTAATACTGGCGTTGGGTGGACAGGTCCACCGCCTGGACGGATTGAACGGCAGCGGCAGACAGTAAAAAAACAGATAAAAGATTGAAAAGGCGACTGCGCATGAGACGTCCGGGCAGAGAAAAATCATGACAAGCGCGGGCCAGACCCGCGCTGAATTGTCTGTAGCTTAGCCTTTTGCCAGCAGCCGGTGAAAGCTTTGCGGGTCTTCCCGCGTCAGTTCGCAACATTTGTCATGCAGAGTGCTACGACAGCGAAATTGCCGGCCTTCTGAAGCCTCAAGTCAGGTAGAATGCGCGCCCGGTTTTTGGAGAAGCTCATGACCCTGCTCAAATTCAGCGATGTGTCCCTTGCTTTCGGCGCTATGCCGTTGTTGGACAAGGTGTCCTGGCAGATCGCCCGTGGTGAGCGGGTGTGCATCATCGGCCGCAACGGCACTGGCAAGTCCAGCATGATGAAGCTCGTCAAGGGCGACCAGAAGCCCGATGACGGCTCGGTGTGGCGTGCCCCCGGTCTGAAAATCGGCGAATTGCCGCAAGAATTGCCGGTGGCCGACGAGCGGACCGTGTTCGATGTGGTGGCCGAAGGCCTGGACGGCGTCGGTGCGTTGCTTGCCGAGTATCACCACCTGAGCCAGAACTGCGTCACCGACGCCGACCTGGACAAGCTGATGCACGTCCAGCACGACCTCGAAGCCCGTGACGGCTGGCGTTTGCAGACTTTAGTCGACAGTACCCTGAGCCGCCTGCAACTGCCGGCCGACAAGACCCTCGCCGAGTTGTCCGGCGGCTGGCGTCGTCGCGTCCTGCTGGCCCAGGCCCTGGTGTCCGAGCCGGACCTGCTGCTGCTCGACGAACCGACCAACCACCTGGACATCGGTGCCATCGCCTGGCTTGAAGAAGCATTGAAGGATTTCCAGGGCGCCGTGCTGTTCATCACGCACGACCGTTCTTTCCTGCAGAACCTGGCCACCCGCATCCTCGAACTGGATCGCGGCGGCCTGATCGACTGGAACGGCGACTACGCCAGTTTCCTCGTGCACAAGGAAGCCGAACTCGCTGCCGAAGCCACCGCCAATGCGTTGTTCGACAAGCGCCTGGCCCAGGAAGAAGTGTGGATTCGTCAGGGTATCAAGGCCCGTCGCACCCGTAACGAAGGCCGCGTACGTGCCCTCAAGGCTCTGCGTGTCGAGCGCAGCGAGCGTCGTGAGCGTACCGGCAAGGCCAATATCCAGCTGGACACTGCCGACAAGTCCGGCAAGCAAGTGATGGTGCTCGAGAACGTCAGCTTCGCTCACCCGGGCGGCCCGTTCCTGATCAAGGACTTCTCGATGGTGTTGCAGCGCGGCGACCRTATCGGTCTGCTCGGCGCCAACGGTACCGGCAAGACCACGCTGCTGAAGCTGATGCTCAGCGGCCTGCAACCGACCAGCGGCAAAGTGGAAGAAGGCACCAGGATCGATGTCGCCTACTTCGACCAGTTGCGTCATCAACTGGATCTGGAAAAAACCGTAATCGACAACGTGGCCGAAGGTCGCGACTTCATCGATATCGATGGTCAGAGCCGCCATGTGCTGAGCTACCTCGGCGACTTCCTGTTCAGCCCGCAGCGTGCGCGCACGCCGGTCAAGGCGCTGTCCGGTGGTGAGCGTGCCCGTCTGTTGCTGGCCAAGTTGTTCAGCAAGCCGGCGAACCTGCTGGTACTCGACGAACCGACCAACGACCTCGACGTTGAAACCCTCGAACTGCTCGAAGAAGTCTTGCTGACCTTCAACGGCACCGTACTGATGGTCAGCCACGACCGGGCATTCCTCGACAACGTGGTCACCAGCACCCTGGTCTTCGAAGGTGAAGGCAAGGTTCGCGAGTACGTCGGTGGCTACCAGGACTGGCTGCGCCAGGGCGGCTCGCCGCGCCTGCTGGGCGTGACCGAAAGCAAATCCGGCAAGGCCGACCTGAACTCCGCGGTGGTGAAGGCCGAGCCTGCGCCGGTTGCGGCGGCCGTCGAAGCGCCAGTGGCGAAGAAAAAGCTCAGCTACAAGTTGCAGCGCGAACTGGAAGCGTTGCCGGGGCAGATCGAAGCCATGGAGCAACAGATCGCCGCCGTTGAAGCACAGATGGCGGATGCGGGCTTCTATCAGCGTCCTGCTGCCGAAACGGCTGCGGTGATTGCTCAGCTGGAGCAGTTGCAGGCTGAGCTCGACATCATGGTCGAGCGTTGGGCCGAGCTGGATGCCTGATTGATCCGGTAACAAAAAAAGCCCGGCGCTCAGTGATGAACGCCGGGCTTTTCATATGCAATGCAATCCTTGTAGGAGCTATCGCAGCCTGCGGCAGCTCCTACATGGGTTTTGTGTTGTCAGCTTTTGGTTTGCAGGCGCACAGCAAGCACATCGCAAGGCGCGCCATGCAGCACGTCATTGGCGGTGGAGCCCAGCAGCAGTGCCAGGCCGTGCCGGCCATGGCTGCCCACCACGATCAGGTCGCAGGTTTGCTCCTTGGCCATCTGGTGAATTTCCTGGCGTGGCTGGCCGTAGGTCAGGTGGCAGTTGGCGCCTTCGAGTTCGGCGTATTTGTGCTTGAGGCGCTCCAGTCGCTCCTTGGCCTGATCGAACTGCTGCTGTTGCAGTTGTGACAGGTCCATCGGCACGTCGCCGCCGAAGGCCATGGCCATCGGCTCGACAATGTGCACCAGTGACAACTTCGCGCCGTTGCTCACCGACAGTTCGCGAGYGCGGTGGATCACAGGGTCGCACTCTTCGGTCAGATCTACAGCGACCAGAATATGGTTGTAGGGCATGAGGTGCTCCTCCTGAGGGATGCAATATTGGTAAGTATGGCTGGTTTCAAGCGCATTGGTTCCAAAGTGACACAATGGGCTCATTCAAATTCGGGAGTACAGATATGACGGTCTGGATAGTGGTGTCAATCCTGCTGGTGGTACTTAGCCCGCTGGCATGGTTGCGCCCCTCGCGCGCCCAGAGTGGGCGTATCGCCCTGCGGATGGAGGCCCGGCGCATCGGCCTGGCCATGCAACTGGCGCCCCAGCAATGGCCGCACTGGCTGAGCCAGGAGCCGCCGAGCCCCTGCGCCCAGTACCATCGCCCGCGACGTGGCAGTCAGCCGGCGTGCTGGAGTTACTGGCAAAAATCACCGGGTGTCTGGGTGAATCAGTGGCAGGAAATCTGTGAAGATCGGGCGCTGCTCGATCATTTCGAAAAATTGCCAGGCAATGTCTTCAAGGTCGAGGCCGACAAGCAAATAATCGCCTTGTATTGGGGCGAGAAGGGCGAGGCCGAGGTGTTGCAACAGATCGACGCCATCCTCAAAGCCCTCGCTTAAGCCGACTCCCCCTGTAGGAGCTGGCTTGCCAGCGAAGACTATTTCACATTCAACAAAAATGTTGAGCGAACTACCGTCTTCGCTGGCAAGCCAGCTCCTACGAAAAGCTTTTTGCAGGCAATAAAAAGCCCGACATCAATCATCGGGCGGGGTTGGCCAGGCAGGCCGGTAAAACGGTGTGGGCTGATCTTACGCTGGGCATTCGCCAAAGCGTTCAACTTTTTCCCCTAGTTTCGCCAGCGTAGCGTGTTAAACACGGGCTGCAGCGAATTAGGGCGAATTTTCTAACAATTGATTCTATGAATGACCTTGCATGCTCAAACGTGTTTAAGGTCTTCGCAGTACGGAAATGACCGGAAAGTCGCGTTTCAACCCGTTTTTCAGGCGATTGACAATTGTCGGAAATTCCGTGAAGGTGACGTACCCAAATCAAACGGGCGTATGAATTGAGCGTTTGTATTTCAGACCGCTCCTACAGAATCCCGACTATCGCGTTGGCGGGTGTGCCGGGGGAATGGGCGTAGCATTGACGATCAACGTCCCTGCCAAGCCATTCGCCTGCGTCCGACGTGTACTGTTCAGCTTCCATATCGTGGAGATCAGTTGATGATTTACGAAGGTAAAGCCATCACGGTTAAGGCTCTTGAAAGTGGCATCGTCGAACTGAAGTTCGATCTCAAGGGTGAGTCCGTCAACAAGTTCAACCGTCTAACCCTGAACGAACTGCGTCAGGCCGTAGACACCATCAAGGCAGATGCTTCGATCAAGGGCGTGATCGTCAGCAGTGGCAAGGACGTGTTCATCGTCGGCGCCGACATCACCGAATTTGTCGACAACTTCAAGCTGCCGGATGCAGAACTTGTTGCTGGCAACCTCGAAGCCAACAGGATTTTCAGCGATTTCGAAGACCTCAACGTCCCGACCGTCGCCGCAATCAACGGCATCGCGCTGGGTGGYGGTCTGGAAATGTGCCTGGCGGCGGACTACCGCGTCATGTCCACCAATGCCAAGATCGGCCTGCCGGAAGTCAAGCTGGGTATCTACCCGGGCTTCGGCGGTACCGTGCGCCTGCCGCGCCTGATCGGTGCCGACAACGCCATCGAGTGGATTGCCGCCGGCAAGGAAAACCGTCCTGAAGACGCGCTGAAAGTCGGCGCTGTCGACGCAGTGGTTGCTCCTGAGCAGCTGCAGGATGCCGCGCTGGAACTGATCAAGCGTGCCATCTCCGGCGAGTTCGACTACAAGGCCAAGCGCCAGCCGAAGCTGGAAAAGCTCAAGCTGAACGCCATCGAACAAATGATGGCTTTCGAAACCGCCAAAGGTTTCGTGGCCGGCCAGGCTGGCCCGAACTACCCGGCGCCGGTTGAAGCGATCAAGACTATCCAGAAAGCCGCGAACTTCGGTCGCGACAAGGCGCTGGAAATCGAAGCGGCCGGTTTCGTCAAACTGGCCAAGACCTCTGCCGCGCAGAGCTTGATCGGCTTGTTCCTGAACGATCAGGAACTGAAGAAAAAGGCCAAGGCCTACGACGAAATCGCCAAGGAAGTGAAGCAGGCCGCTGTACTCGGCGCCGGCATCATGGGTGGCGGTATCGCCTATCAGTCGGCTTCCAAAGGCACGCCGATCCTGATGAAGGACATCAACGAGCACGGTATCGAGCAGGGTCTGGCCGAAGCCGCCAAGCTGCTGGTTGGCCGCGTTGATAAAGGCCGTATGACCGCCGCGAAAATGGCCGAAGTGCTCAACGGCATCCGTCCAACCCTGTCTTACGGCGACTTCGGTCACGTGGACCTGGTGGTCGAAGCGGTCGTCGAGAACCCGAAGGTCAAACAAGCGGTACTGGCTGAAGTTGAAGACCAGGTCAAGGAGGACACCATCCTGGCGTCCAACACCTCGACCATTTCCATCACCTTGCTGGCCAAAGCCCTCAAGCGTCCGGAAAACTTCGTCGGCATGCACTTCTTCAACCCGGTGCACATGATGCCGCTGGTGGAAGTGATCCGTGGCGAGAAGTCCAGCGAACTGGCCGTAGCGACTACCGTTGCCTACGCCAAGAAAATGGGCAAGAACCCGATCGTCGTCAACGATTGCCCGGGCTTCCTGGTCAACCGCGTCCTGTTCCCGTACTTCGGCGGTTTCGCCAAACTGGTCAGCGCCGGTGTGGACTTCGTCCGTATCGACAAGATCATGGAAAAGTTCGGCTGGCCGATGGGCCCGGCCTACCTGATGGACGTGGTCGGCATCGACACCGGTCACCACGGTCGTGACGTGATGGCTGAAGGCTTCCCGGACCGCATGAAGGACGACCGTCGCTCGGCCGTCGACGTGCTCTACGAAGCCAAGCGCCTGGGCCAGAAGAACGGCAAGGGCTTCTACGCCTACGAGACCGACAAGAAAGGCAAGCAGAAGAAAGTGGCCGACCCGTCGGTACTGGAAGTGCTCAAGCCGATCGTTTACGAGCAACGCGAAGTCACCGACGAAGACATCATCAACTGGATGATGATCCCGCTGTGCCTGGAAACCGTGCGTTGCCTGGAAGATGGCATCGTCGAAACCGCCGCCGAAGCCGACATGGGTCTGGTCTACGGTATTGGTTTCCCTCCATTCCGTGGCGGTGCGCTGCGCTACATCGACTCGCTCGGTGTGGCAGAGTTCGTTGCCCTGGCTGACCAGTACGCTGATTTGGGCGCGCTGTACCACCCGACCGCGAAGCTGCGCGAAATGGCCAAGAACGGCCAGAGCTTCTTCGGTTAAGCGCCCCCAACTAGAGTGAGAGTGAACTTATGAGCTTGAATCCTAGAGACGTCGTGATTGTCGACTTCGGTCGTACTCCGATGGGCCGCTCCAAGGGCGGCATGCACCGCAACACCCGCGCCGAAGACATGTCGGCGCACCTGATCAGCAAACTGCTGGAACGCAACGTCAAGGTTGACCCGAGCGAAGTCGAAGACGTGATCTGGGGCTGTGTGAACCAGACCCTGGAGCAGGGCTGGAACATTGCGCGCATGGCGTCGCTGATGACCCAGATCCCGCACACCTCGGCCGGCCAGACCGTCAGCCGCCTGTGTGGCTCGTCCATGAGCGCTCTGCACACAGCTGCGCAAGCGATCATGACCGGTAATGGTGACGTCTTCGTGGTTGGTGGCGTCGAGCATATGGGCCATGTGAGCATGATGCACGGTGTCGATCCGAACCCGCACATGTCGCTGTACGCGGCGAAAGCCTCGGGCATGATGGGCCTGACCGCGGAAATGCTGGGCAAAATGCACGGCATCACCCGCGAGCAACAGGACGCTTTCGGCGTGCGCTCCCACCAACTCGCCCACAAGGCGACCGTGGAAGGCAAGTTCAAAGACGAAATCATCCCGATGCAGGGCTACGACGAGAACGGTTTCCTGAAAACCTTCGACTACGACGAAACCATTCGTCCGGAAACCACCCTGGAAAGCCTGGCGGCCCTGAAGCCGGCGTTCAATCCGAAGGGCGGCACCGTGACAGCCGGTACCTCGTCGCAGATCACCGATGGTGCCTCGTGCATGATCGTGATGTCGGCGCAGCGTGCACAGGACCTGGGTATCCAGCCTCTGGCGGTGATTCGTTCGATGGCAGTGGCAGGTGTGGATCCGGCAATCATGGGCTATGGTCCAGTACCGGCCACACAAAAAGCATTGAAGCGCGCAGGTCTGGGCATCTCCGACATCGACTTCTTCGAGCTCAACGAAGCTTTCGCCGCACAGGCCCTGCCAGTGCTGAAAGATCTGAAAGTGCTCGACAAGATGAACGAGAAGGTTAACCTGCACGGCGGCGCGATCGCCCTGGGCCACCCGTTCGGTTGCTCCGGTGCGCGTATCTCCGGCACTTTGCTCAATGTGATGAAGCAGAATGGCGGCACCTTCGGGGTGGCCACCATGTGCATTGGTCTCGGCCAAGGCATCTCCACCGTCTTCGAACGCGTTTAAGCGTCTCGTTGATGGAAGCCGGGGCCAAGTGCCCCGGTTTTTGTTTTTCCGGATTTATTTTTGTTTTTATTTTGAAAACATTTGAGTGAGGGCCAAAGCATGCCGATACAACCTGGGCTCTACCAACATTACAAAGGTCCGCAGTACCGCGTATTCAGTGTTGCGCGGCATTCGGAAAGCGAAGAAGAAGTGGTCTTCTATCAAGCCCTGTATGGCGATTACGGCTTTTGGGTGCGTCCCTTGAGCATGTTCCTGGAGTCCGTCGAGGTTGACGGCGAACAGGTGCCACGCTTTGCTTTGGTGCAGGCCGAACCGAGCATTTTTCCGCAGCCATAAGGGGAGTGCGCGCAGAACCCTGCGCTTGACCTCACCTTGTAGCCACTATATATAGCGGTGCCGCGTCAGGCGCCAATCGCCTTTCACTTCTCGAATTCAGGAATTTTCTGATCCATGGGCAAATCGCTGGTCATTGTGGAATCCCCGGCTAAGGCCAAGACCATCAACAAGTATTTGGGCAACGAATACGTGGTGAAGTCGAGTATCGGCCATATCCGAGACCTGCCCACCAGCGGTTCGGCTAGCGCCAGCAAAGAGCCAGCCGCCAAGCGCGGCAAGGCTGCTGCGGGTGAAGTGCCGGCACTGTCGCCGAAGGAAAAAGCGCGCAAGCAGCTGGTCGCGCGCATGGGTGTCGATCCGGATCATGGCTGGAAAGCCAAGTACGAGATCCTCCCGGGCAAGGAAAAAGTCATCGAAGAGCTGCGCCGGCTCGCCAAAGATGCTGACACCATCTATCTCGCAACCGACTTGGACCGCGAGGGGGAAGCCATTGCCTGGCACCTGCGCGAAGCCATCGGTGGTGACGACAGCCGCTACAAGCGCGTGGTGTTCAACGAAATCACCAAGAAGGCGATTCAGGAAGCCTTCTCAAAGCCGGGCGAGCTGGATATCGACCGCGTCAACGCCCAGCAGGCGCGTCGTTTCCTCGACCGCGTCGTGGGTTACATGGTTTCACCGCTGCTGTGGGCCAAGATCGCCCGTGGCCTTTCCGCCGGTCGCGTGCAGTCGGTTGCGGTAAAACTGGTGGTTGAGCGCGAGCGCGAAATCCGTGCGTTCAACCCGGAAGAATACTGGGAAGTCCACGCTGACCTCGGCACCGCCAAGGGCGCGACTGTGCGCTTCGACGTGGCTCGCGAGAAAGGCGAAGCCTTCAAGCCGCTCAATGAAACCCAGGCCATGGCCGCGCTGGAGAAGCTCAAAGCTTCCAGCTACAGCATCGTCAAGCGTGAAGACAAGCCGACCAGCAGCAAACCGTCGGCACCGTTCATCACTTCCACCCTGCAACAGGCCGCAAGCAACCGCCTGGGCTTTGGTGTGAAGAAAACCATGATGATGGCCCAGCGTTTGTACGAAGCCGGCTACATCACCTACATGCGTACCGACTCCACCAACCTTTCGGTCGATGCGGTGGCGATGGCGCGTACCTATATCGAAGGCGAGTTCGGCAAGAAGTACCTGCCGGAGACCCCGAACGTCTACAGCAGCAAGGAAGGCGCACAAGAGGCTCACGAAGCGATTCGTCCCTCCGACGCCAATACCGAGCCAAGCAAGCTATCGGGCATGGAGCGTGACGCTGAGCGCCTCTACGAACTGATCTGGCGCCAGTTCCTCGCTTGCCAGATGCTGCCGGCGCAATACCTGTCGACTACCGTCACCGTGGGTGCCGGCGACTTCGAGCTGCGCGCCAAGGGCCGCATCCTCAAGTTCGACGGTTACACCCGTGTCATGCCGCAAATCGCCAAGCCGGGCGACGACGATGTATTGCCGGACATGGCCCAGGGCGACGCGATGAAGCTGATCAAGCTTGATCCGACCCAGCACTTCACCAAGCCACCGGCACGTTACTCGGAAGCCAGCCTGGTAAAAGAAATGGAAAAACGCGGCATCGGTCGTCCTTCGACCTACGCGGCGATCATTTCGACCATCCAGGACCGTGGTTACGTGGCGCTGCACAACCGTCGTTTCTACTCGGAAAAGATGGGCGATATCGTCACCGAGCGTCTGGCCGAGAGCTTCTCCAACCTGATGGACTACGGCTTCACTGCTGGCATGGAAGAGCATCTCGATGACGTGGCGCAGGGCGAACGCGACTGGAAAAACGTGCTCGACGAGTTCTACGGCGACTTCAAGAAGAAACTCGAAGTAGCCGAAAGCCCGGAAAGCGGCATGCGTGCCAATCAACCGGTGATGACCGACATCCCGTGCACCACCTGCGGTCGTCCGATGCAGATTCGTACTGCGTCGACCGGCGTGTTCCTCGGTTGCTCGGGCTACAGCCTGCCGCCGAAAGAGCGCTGCAAGGCCACCGTCAACCTGGTGCCGGGCGATGAAATCGCCGCGGACGACGAGGGTGAGTCGGAGTCGCTGGTGTTGCGTGGCAAGCATCGCTGCCCGATCTGCAGCACGGCGATGGATGCCTACCTGCTCGATGAGAAGCGCAAGTTGCACATCTGCGGTAACAACCCGGATTGCGATGGCTACGAAATCGAAGAGGGCACCTATCGCATCAAGGGCTATGAAGGCCCGAGCCTGGAATGCGACAAGTGCGGTAGCGAAATGCAGCTCAAGACCGGCCGTTTCGGCAAGTTCTTCGGTTGCACCAACGCGACCTGCAAGAACACGCGCAAACTGCTGAAGAGCGGCGATGCGGCACCGCCGAAGATGGACCCGGTGAAGATGCCTGAGCTGAAGTGCGAAAAGGTCAACGACACCTACATTCTGCGCGACGGTGCATCCGGTCTGTTCCTGGCGGCCAGCCAGTTCCCGAAAAACCGCGAGACCCGTGCTCCGCTGGTGATGGAAATCATCCCGCACAAGGATGAGATCGATCCGAAGTATCACTTCCTCTGTGAGGCGCCGAAGAAAGATCCGGATGGTCTCCCGACTGTGATTCGTTACAGCCGCAAGACCAAGGAACAGTACGTGCAGACCGAGGTTGACGGTAAGCCCACTGGCTGGAAAGCGTTCTACGACGGCGGCAAGTGGAAAGTCGAAGACAAGCGTCCGGCTGCCAAGGCTTAAAGCCGCCGACCCTGTAGGAGCTGGCTTGCCAGCGAAGGGTCCCTTGAGTCATGCGCCGAACTTGCGGACGCCTTCGCTGGCAAGCCAGCTCCTACAGTGCGCAAGGCCGCATGAGAACCTTCGGGTTTTCATGCGGCCTTTCTTGTTTTGGGCTTGCGGTTGGATCGGCTGATCCACGACACTGTCCAACCTGCGTGAAGCAATTATTTCGTTGTGGAGGCTGCCGTCATGGCCCACGAACTTTATACCCGCACCAATCAGAAGATTTATTTCGCCGGCCTGTCGCTGGAAGCACTGGCCCGCACTGAAGAGGGGCGGGCGATGAATTCGCTGGCGCTGATCCAGGCGGGACGCGAATCCGCTCTGTTTCACCTGTACGGCGCGCTGTTGGGGCTGTGTCACGAAATCGCCGGTTACTATCGCTTGCCTCAGGCCAATGCGCCCCGTGCAGAGTTATTGCTGACTCGCGAGGTGCTGGATGCCATCGCCATTCCGGAAATGGCTGAGCTGGTCGAGCTGGCCAATAACCCGGAGACCTGGCTGGCCAAACTCCTGGCCGCCCATGCTGCGCTGTTTCAACCGCCGCGCGCGCCGCACAAGCCGAAAGGGGACGTGACCCAGCCACTGATCCTGGCTGTCAACCTGGATGAAGAGGATGCGCCGGAAGAGCTGAGTCGGGAGGAGCTGGAGAGTTGGCGTCAGAACCTGAAAGCATTGGCGATCCGGTTTCGTGAAGGGTTGAACGAGTGCTGACGCACACATTTGGGTAATGACATCTGGTCAAGATCTCAAGCGAACCCCGAACGATGCCTATATAATCCCCGCCTTTCGTGGAGAACAGTCCTTTATGCCAACGTCCTTTCTAGAAATTGTCGAGTTACCAGACGGCCGTATCGAGCTGCGCAGGGCCGAGGACGAGGGTTCTCTGGTTACTTTGGATTTCTCCGAGGACGCCAAAGCGTTCCTGCAAGGACAGCACGTGGAAGTCGCCAAGGCGATGTTGAGCGTCGGTGTTCAGATGGCGGGTCGCCTGGTTGAAGGCGAATTCGACAAGGACGAGGGGTCACGGGTTCTTCATTGATCCCCGTCTGTCGTTTTTCTTGATGTCGCTATTCATCGGCTTCTCAGTCCCTGGAGAAGCCTCGCGCGGTGAAGCTCGCGCCCTGTCTGTCAGTTAGCCCAAACGAATATTCAGGCTCTGAGCGTCCCCGGTGCGGGCGGCGCTGATCAGTTGTTGCCGCGATTGCGGGCTCAACGGGTTGATCCAGCTGACTACCGTGTGGCTGCGACCCAGGCGCAGCGCTTCGCAGGTCAGTTGCTGGGCGCTCTGGGTGCCCCGCGGTTGCAGCAACAGAATGCGCTCGCGGTTGAGGCCGGCATCTCGCAGCCAGGCTTGAGTCAGGCTGGCGGGTGGCGCGATCAGTGTCAGCCAGCGTGCATCCTGGTCCTGGCTCAATTCCCTGAGGATCGGTGCCAGCAGGCTCAGGCAGTTCCCGGTTGCACCACGCAGTGACAGCTCGCTGAAAACGTCAGGTTCGGCGCTCCAGGGGGACTCGACTACGTCTTTCAGAATCGGCGCCAATGGCTGCGCCATGAACGCTTCGAACAACGGCAGTTGGGTTTGCTGTGGTGATGGCTGTGGGAACTGCATGGTGCCTCCTTTAGCGGCGAATGACGCCGACACTCAAGCCTTCGATCACCAGTTCCTGGTCTTGAAGGTTCACTTCAATCGGGGCGAACTCGGGGTTCTCGGCGATCAGCCAGACTTTGCTGCCTTCACGCTTGAAGCGCTTGACGGTCACTTCGTCGCCGATTCGCGCCACCACGATCTGGCCGTTACGGGCTTCGCGGGTGGTGTGGACCGCCAGCAGGTCACCGTCGAAAATGCCGATATCCTTCATGCTCATCCCATGGACGCGCAGCAGGTAGTCGGCGCGCGGATGGAAGAAGGCGGGATTGATGTTGCAGGACTCTTCGATGTGTTGCTGCGCAAGAATCGGGGCGCCGGCTGCGACCCGGCCAATGATCGGCAGGGTGGAATCGTCGGCCTTGGCTTCGAAGCCGGGGATGCGAATGCCACGGGAGGCGCCAGGCGTCATCTCGATTGCACCCTTGCGGGCCAGTGCCTTGAGGTGTTCTTCCGCCGCGTTGGGTGATTTGAAACCCAGTTCCTGAGCGATTTCCGCGCGGGTAGGTGGATAACCGTTGTCTTCCAGGCAGCGTTTGATGAAGGCCAGAATCTCGGCTTGGCGTGGCGTCAGCTTTAGCATATTGATCGCTCTGTTTTTTTATACAGTGACTGGGATTATATACAGTGAGCCGGTCTTGGCAATGCTCCTTTTTTTAATGGCCGCCGGACGGTCAATCAGGCAGTGGATTGAAGCTTCGCTGTTGTGTGGTTAAATGTCTGACCGACCATTCCCGAAACGAACTGCCAGGCTTGACAAGGCGCAGGCTGAAACGTATGTTTCAAACAAGTGTTTGTCAGGCGGAGTAGCCATGGCCCAGTCGGAAACCGTTGAACGCATTCTCGATGCTGCCGAGCAGTTGTTCGCGGAAAAAGGTTTCGCCGAAACCTCGTTGCGCCTGATCACCAGCAAGGCCGGTGTCAACCTGGCGGCGGTGAACTATCACTTCGGTTCGAAGAAGGCGTTGATCCAGGCGGTTTTCTCGCGGTTCCTCGGGCCGTTCTGCATCAGTCTCGATAAAGAGCTGGAGCGGCGCCTGGCCAAACCTGAAATCAGGCCGACACTCGAAGAGTTGCTGGAAATCCTCGTCGAGCAGGCTCTGGTGGTGCAGCCGCGCAGTGGCAACGACCTGTCTATCTTCATGCGTTTGCTGGGACTGGCGTTCAGTCAGAGCCAGGGGCACTTGCGTCGTTATCTGGAAGACATGTACGGCAAGGTGTTCCGCCGCTACATGATACTGGTCAACGACGCGGCACCGCGTATTCCGCCCATCGAGCTGTTCTGGCGCGTGCACTTCATGCTCGGTGCTGCGGCGTTCAGCATGTCCGGTATCAAGGCCTTGCGGGCGATTGCTGAAACCGACTTCGGCGTGAATACCTCGATCGAGCAGGTCATGCGTCTGATGGTGCCATTCCTGGCCGCCGGCATGCGTGCCGAATCCGGTGTGACGGACGCGGCCATGGCCACTGCCCAGTTGCGTCCACGCAGCAAATCGACACCGGTTGCCGCCAAGGTTTAACCGCACACGGGTGGGCGCGGCAGCCGACATCCGCTAAGCTAGCCGCCCATGCCGACTCTCGTTCTGAACCCGTTTTCCATTGATATCGCCGACCTGCCGGGCACAGCGCCCGGCGGCGAATTCGTGTGGGCCGGGTTTTCTGTTATCAAGGAATTTTTATGACTGCTGGCTTGCAAGGCTCGTTGATGGTGGACGTCGCCGGTACCTGGCTGACGGCTGAAGATCGCCAATTGTTGCGCCAGCCCGAAGTGGGCGGCCTGATCATCTTTGCCCGTAACATCGAGCACCCACGCCAGGTGCGTGAATTGAGTGCGGCGATCAGAGCCGTCCGTCCCGACTTGTTGCTGGCTGTGGACCAGGAGGGCGGTCGTGTGCAGCGCCTGCGCCAGGGTTTCGTGCGCTTGCCCGCCATGCGCGCCATCGCCGACAACCCGAACGCCGAGTACCTGGCCGAGCAGTGCGGCTGGATCATGGCGACCGAAGTGCTGGCCGTCGGCCTGGACCTGAGCTTCGCCCCGGTGCTCGACCTCGATTACCAGCGCAGTGCGGTGGTGGGTACCCGTTCGTTCGAGGGTAACCCGGAGCGCGCCGCTCAATTGGCCGGTGCATTCATCCGCGGGATGAACAGCGCAGGCATGGCGGCCACCGGCAAGCATTTCCCCGGTCACGGCTGGGCGGAAGCGGATTCCCACGTCGCGATCCCGAATGATGAGCGCAGCCTCGACGAGATCCGTGCCAACGACCTGGTGCCGTTTGCCAAATTGAGCAAGCAGCTGGCCGCGGTCATGCCGGCCCACGTTATTTATCCACAAGTCGATACCCAGCCCGCTGGTTTCTCCCGCCGCTGGTTGCAGGACATCCTGCGTGGCGAGTTGCAGTTCGACGGGGTGATCTTCAGTGACGACCTGTCCATGGCGGGCGCCCACGTGGTCGGCGATGCCGCCAGCCGTATCGAAGCGGCGCTGACTGCCGGTTGCGACATGGGCCTGGTGTGCAACGACCGTGCGGCTGCCGAGCTCGCCCTGAGCGCTGCCCAGCGTCTGAAGGTCAAGCCTTCCGAGCGCATTGCGCGGATGCGCGGCCAGTCGTTCGCCAGCACCGAATACCGTCAGGACCCGCGCTGGCTGGCCGCTGTCGGCGCGCTCAAAGAAGCTCAATTGATTGATTAAGGACTGTTCGTTATGACGGTTTACGCGATTATCGGTGGCACTGGCCTGACTCAACTCGAAGGCCTGAGCATTCGCCAGTCACTGGCAGTGGACACGCCTTATGGTGCACCTTCGGCCGACATTCAGATCGGCGAGTATGCCGGCAAGGAAGTGCTTTTTCTCGCGCGTCACGGTCATCCCCATCGTTTTCCGCCGCATCAGGTCAACTACCGCGCCAACCTCTGGGCGCTGAAGCAGGCAGGGGCGCAAGCGATTCTCGCAGTCAATGCCGTGGGTGGAATTCACTCAGCCATGGGCACAGGGCATTTCTGCGTGCCGCATCAGTTGATCGACTACACCAGCGGTCGTGAGCACACCTACTTTGCCGATGACCTGGAGCAGGTCACCCATATCGACTTCAGCTACCCCTACAGCGAACCGTTGCGCCAGCAACTGATCGCGGCATTGGCGGCGGAAGGTGTGGGCTACAGCAGTCATGGCGTGTATGCGTGCACTCAAGGGCCGCGCCTGGAGACAGTGGCTGAAATCGCCCGGCTGGAGCGCGATGGCTGCGACATCGTCGGCATGACCGGTATGCCGGAGGCCGCCCTGGCCCGGGAACTGGAACTGGATTACGCCTGTCTGGCGCTGGTGGTGAACCCGGCGGCGGGCAAGTCGACGGCGGTGATCACCATGGCCGAAATCGAGCAGGCGTTGCATGACGGCATGGGCAAGGTGAAATCGACATTGGCGCGGGTGCTCAAGGGCTGAGTTCACTCGACACCGAGTGGCTTCCTTCGCTGGCAAGCCAGCTCCTACAGTGTCGCGTCGAATACAAATTCTACGAACGCCACTGAACCTGTGGGAGCTGGCTTGCCAGCGAAGAGGCCGGTTCAGGCGCCGCAAATCTCAGCGTTTTTCGAGGTTTTCCGGCAGCGGCGCAAACAGCGCTTCGATATCATCGCCCTGCAGTTTCCAGTCCCCGGCCTTGCGCCCATCCAGCACGCCGGCCGCGAGGTCGGATTTTTCCTTTTGCAGGTGCTGAATCTTTTCTTCCACCGTGCCGCGCGCAATCAGTTTATAAACGAACACCGGCTTCTCCTGGCCGATGCGATACGCCCGGTCAGTCGCCTGGTTTTCCGTCGCCGGGTTCCACCACGGATCGTAATGAATCACCGTGTCCGCTTCGGTCAGGTTCAGGCCAACGCCACCGGCCTTCAGGCTGATCAGAAATATCTGACGCTTGCCGCTCTGGAATTCCTTCACCGGCGTGCGGCGGTCGCGGGTCTGGCCGGTCAGCAGGGCGTAGGCCACGCCGCGTTTGTTCAGTTCGTCTTCGATCAGCGACAGCATTGAAGTGAACTGCGAGAACAGGAGGATCCGTCGACCTTCTTCGAACAATTCCTCGAGCATTTCCATCAGGCTGTCGAGCTTGCCTGACGTGCTGCCACGGCTTGGCAGGGTCGCCTCGTTGACCAGGCGCAAATCGCAGCACACCTGGCGCAGTTTCAGCAGCGCTTCGAGAATGATGATCTGGCTGCGGGCCACGCCTTTGCGGGTGATCTCGTCGCGGACTTTCTTGTCCATGGCCAGGCGCATGGTTTCGTACACGTCGCGTTGGGCCTCGTTGAGTTCGACCCAGTGGATGATCTCGGTTTTCGGTGGCAACTCGGTGGCCACCTGTTCCTTGGTGCGGCGCAGCAGGAAAGGTTTGATCCGGCCGTTGAGGTGCTGGAGCCTGACCTCGCTGGTGCGTTTTTCAATCGGCACGCGGTAATCGCGGTTGAAGCTTTTGACGTCGCCCAACCAGCCGGGCAAGAGGAAGTGAAACAGCGACCACAGCTCGCCCAGATGGTTTTCCAGCGGCGTGCCGCTCAGGCACAGGCGTTGCCGGGCATTGAGCTCACGGGCAGCCTGGGCGGCCTTGCTGCTCGGGTTCTTGATGTATTGCGCTTCGTCCAGCACCAGTATGTGCAAGGGCTGCGCCGCCAGGCGTTCGACATCCTTGGGCAGCAGCGCATAGGTGGTCAGGATCAGATCGTAGTCAGCCAGCTTGTCGAAGTGCTTTTTGCGGCTGGCACCGTATAGCGCCAGTACCTTGAGCTGCGGCGTAAAGTGCGCCGCTTCGTCGAGCCAGTTGGGAATCAGGCTGGTCGGCATTACGACCATGCACGGCCGATCGAGGCGGCCGGCGTTTTTCTCGCTCAGAACATGCGCCAGTGTCTGCAGGGTTTTGCCCAGGCCCATGTCGTCCGCGAGAATTCCACCCACTTCCAGTTGTCGCAGCGACTGCATCCAGCTCAAGCCTTCGAGCTGATACGGACGCAGCGTCGCATTCAGGCCGTCCGGGGCGGTGGCCGTGTGGTCCTTGATGTCGCGCAGCCGCTGGGCAAGGGTGCGGATCTGTTCGCCACCCTCCCACAGTAGTGGCATGTCTTCCAGCGGGTTCAGGCGCGTGGCATCGGCCTTGCTCAGGCGCAGCGTGGTGTCGCCGGGCTCCTGCAGGTAGAACTCGCCGAGGGTGGCCAGCACCGGCTTCAAGCGGCCGAAGGGCAGGGCGACTTGCAGCGGGCCGTACTCGGAGTTCGGGCGATTGGGGATGTTGACCAGGATCAGCTCGTCGTCGCGGCGTCGGGCCAGGCGTTCCGGGTTGAGGATTTCGGTGTGGGAGCGCATCAGGTTGAGCAGGATCGGCAACAGGCTCAGGCGTTCGCCGTTGACGATGATCCCCAGTTCCAGGTCGAACCAGTCGCGCTCCGGTGCCTGTTCGACCGTTGCGTACCAGTCGTCTACCACCGTCAGGTCGAAACCGAAGTCCTCGTCGATCTGCAATTCCCAGCCCTGGGTGCGCAACTTCGGCAGTTCATTGAGGGTAAAGGTCAGCCAGGCGCTGTCATTGACCATCTCGAACAGCTCGCCGGCACTTTCCGGCAAGGCCTTGCTTTGCCGGGTGGCGACTTTGAAACCGAGGATTCGCAGCTGTTCCCGGTAGGACTGTTCCACTTCCGGGTGGCGTTTTATCCGCAGCGTCTGGGTTTCCTGACGAATCAGGATGTCGGAGTTTCTCTGCCCGGACACGTACTCGTCCAGGTAGCTGAAAGACAGCGCCGCCCGATGCTGAATGTACCGCTGCATTCGGCCGTTGCGCGGTTCGAACGCGCTGAACTCGATGCTGGCCAGCCACAGGCGCGGGACGGGCTGCACATTGTCCACCAGCACTTGCGGCGGGGCTTTCGGGCTGCGGTTTTCCAGGACTGCCTGGAGTTTTTCCAGAAGTTCGGCGTCTTTGGCGGCAGCGGGGTAGTCGAGGGTTTCCTGCACTTGCAGGAGCACCGCTGCGCAATGTTTGCAGTTGATGTGGACCGGGCAGGAGCAGGTGGCGTCGACCATCAGCAGCGTGCCCTTGGCTGACTCGCGCAGGCGAATGGTCTGACGGTAAACGTTACTGCCAGAGCCTTCGCAGGCGGCAATGATCGTGGCGTCACCGGCCTCGACGATCCTGACACGATTCTCCAGCGCGTAACGGCGACCACGCTCCAGGCTCTGTTCCTTGAATCGGCTGACCCAGGATGGTGCCAGGGGTTTGCTCAGGGTCGCGGACATAGGGAATCAGTCCGGAATTTCTTCGGGAGCTGCTCGGGGTGCGGGAGCGGTCAGCGAGGTGATCTTGATCAGCAGGCCGAGGTGGCCGTTGTCGAGGAAGTTCAACTGGCCGTTCTTGGTGTGGCTTTCCTGTTTCAGGCGCTCGCTGGCGGTCACCATGCCATTGGCATCGATCTGATTGACCCAGAAATCGGCGTCGACGTCGGTAAAGCGTCCCAGCGTCATGTTCAGCGTGCCCTCGATCGGGAACTGACCATATTGTTCCTTGCCGTCGCTGATCGCCACTTTGCTGGCGTTTTCGCCGAGAGTCTGTTGCCAGGCCTTGTGCAGCAACACCGTGTAGTCGGCGCTGCTGGTGAGTTTTTCCACCTCGCCATTCAGGCTTGGTGTACGCAGGCTGTCGGGGCTGACGGGTTGGGCGCCAGCGGCCCAGTCTTCCGGTGCGGCGCGGCTGACAATCGCCGGCACGGCGTTTTGACGGACCAGAATCATTTCGACCTGATACAGGTCATCGGCAAATGCCGTGGGTGCAACCAGTGCTGGCATCAACAGGGTCAGCAAGGTCAGTGAGCGAAACAGGCGCATGCGGCGTCCTTCAAGCAGTTTTCGGAACGAGGCGCTCGAACAGCGCCTCTACAGTATTAAAGCGCTCTTCCGGGCGCTCCATCGGAACCATGAACTTGAACATCGTGGCGCCTTCGAATTTGTAGCGTTTTGGCTGGCTCTGGATCAGTTTGATCAGGGTCAGCGGGTCGACCGGCGTCTGTGCGGCGAACTCGACGCGACCGCCTTGGGGGCCGCCATCGACTTTCTTGATGCCCAGTTGCTCGGCCTGCAATTTCAATGCAGTGATGCGGATCAGGTTCTTGGTCGGTTCCGGCAACAGGCCGAAACGGTCAATCATCTCCACCTGCAAATCCTTGAGGCCGTCCTCATCGGTGGCCGAGGCGATGCGCTTGTAGAGAATCAGGCGGGCGTGAACGTCCGGCAGGTAGTCCTCGGGAATCAACGCCGGCACGCGCAAGTTGACTTCCGGACCACCGCCGAGCGGTTGGTCGAGGTTCGGCTGCTCGCCCTTGCGGATCGACTTTACTGCGCGCTCGAGCATTTCCATGTACAGCGTGAAGCCGACGGCCTGGATCTGCCCGCTCTGGCCGTCGCCGAGCAGTTCGCCGGCGCCACGGATTTCCAGGTCGTTGGTGGCGAGCACGAAGCCCGCGCCGAGGTCCTGGGTGTTGGCAATCGCTTCCAGGCGCTTTTCCGCGTCCGGGGTGATTTGCTGGCGTGGCGGCGTCAGCAGGTAGGCGTAGGCCTGGTGGTGGCTGCGTCCGACCCGGCCGCGCAACTGGTGCAACTGTGCCAGGCCGAACTTGTCGGCACGCTCGATGATGATGGTGTTGGCGCTCGGCACGTCGATGCCGGTCTCGATGATGGTCGAGGCGATCAGCACGTTGAAGCGCTTGTGGTAGAAGTCGCTCATCACCTGTTCGAGATCGCGTTCGCGCATCTGCCCATGACCGATAGCGATCCGTGCTTCCGGTACCAGCTCGGCGAGGTCGGCGGCACATTTCTCGATGGTCTTCACGTCGTTGTGCAAGTAATAGACCTGACCGCCACGCAGCAACTCACGCAGCAAGGCCTCTTTGACCGTGCTCTTGTTCTGCTCCATGACGAAGGTGCGTACCGACAGACGACGAGCCGGCGGCGTGGCGATGATCGACAGATCGCGCATGCCCGACACCGCCATGTTCAGCGTGCGCGGAATCGGCGTAGCGGTCAGGGTCAGGATGTCGACTTCACTGCGCAGCGCCTTGAGCTGTTCTTTCTGGCGTACGCCGAAACGGTGTTCTTCGTCGATAATCACCAGGCCGAGGTTTTTGATCTTCACGTCGTCCTGCAGCAACTTGTGCGTGCCGATGACGATGTCGATCTTGCCTTCGGCCAGGTCCGCGACCGCCGCATTCACTTCCTTGGCCGACTTGAAGCGGCTCATCACTTCCACAGTCACCGGCCAGTCGGCGAAGCGGTCGCGGAAGCTGTTGTAATGCTGCTGGGCGAGCAGGGTGGTCGGCACCAGGATCGCCACCTGGCGACCGCCATGCACGGCAATGAACGCGGCGCGCATCGCCACTTCGGTCTTGCCGAAGCCGACGTCGCCGCACACCAGGCGATCCATTGGCTTGGGCGCGAGCATGTCTTCGCGCACCGCTTCGATGGTGGTTTGCTGGTCCGGGGTTTCTTCGAACGGGAAGCCGGCGCTGAAGGTGGCGTAGTCGGCTTTCGGATCGGCGAAAGCGTAGCCTTCGCGGGCGGCACGACGGGCATAGATGTCGAGCAACTCGGCGGCCACGTCACGCACCTGTTCGGCGGCTTTGCGCTTGGCTTTCTGCCAGGTCTCGGAACCGAGGCGGTGCAGCGGGGCCAGGGCGTCGTCGCTGCCGGTGTAGCGGGCGATCAGGTGCAGGTTGGCCACCGGCACGTAAAGCTTGGCGCCTTCGGCGTACTCCAGGGCGAGGAATTCAGCGGTCTGGCTATCGATTTCCAGGGTTGCCAGGCCCAGGTAGCGACCGACACCGTGGTCGATGTGCACCACCGGCGCACCTTCACGCAGCTCGGTGAGGTTCTTGATCACGGCATCGTTGTTGGCATCGGCGCGCTTTTCGCGGCGACGGCGCTGCATCACGCGCTGGCCGAACAGCGGGCTTTCCGCGACGAGGGCCAGGGCCGGGTCGTCGAGCAGCAAGCCTTCGTCGAGCGGGGCGATGGTGATCGCCAGGCGATCCTTGCCAGCGACAAAGTCCGGCCAGCTGTCGACGGTTTTCGGTCGCAGCTTCAGACGTTCCAGCAGCTCCAGCAACACTTCGCGGCGGCCTGCGGATTCGGCGGTAAACAGCACGCGACCGGGGAACTGGTCGAGGAATTCGGCCAGCGCTGCCATTGGCTGGGTGGCCTTGGCTTCGATGGCCAGGTTCGGCAGCTCCCGAGCGGGGAAGCGCTCGCGACCGCTACCGCTTTCCACGTCCTGTTGACTGGCCACCACGCGCGGCCAGTTCTTCAGGCGCGCGAAGCAGTCTTCCACCGGCAGGAACAGTTCGGCGGGTGGTAATAAAGGACGGGACGGGTCGACGCGGCGTTCTTCATAACGATTGCGCACGTCGTTCCAGAAGTTTTCCGCGGCCTGTTCGATACCGGGCAGCGAGAACACTTGCGTGTCCTGGGGCAAGTAATCGAACAGGGTCGAGGTTTCTTCGAAGAACAGCGGCAGGTAGTACTCGATACCGGCCGGGGTAATCCCGCTGCTCAGGTCCTGAAAGATCGGGCAGCGGCGGAAGTCGACGTCAAAACGCTCGCGAAACCGCGCCTTGAAGCGGGTGACCGCTTCTTTCTGTAGCGGAAACTCCTTGGCCGGCAACAGCTTGACCGAGTCGACCTTGTCGATGGAGCGCTGGTTCTCCGGGTCGAAGGTGCGCAGGGTTTCGATTTCGTCGTCGAACAGATCGATGCGATACGGCAGCTTGCTGCCCATCGGGAACAGATCGATCAGCGAACCGCGAACGGTGAACTCGCCGTGTTCATACACCGTATCGACGTAGCGATAACCCGTGGCTTCAAGCCGGGTGCGCATTTGCTCGACGTCGAGCTTCTGGCCGATATCCAGTACCAGGCTGCTGCCGAGCAGGAACTTGGTCGGCGCGAGGCGATGCAGGGCGGTCGTGATCGGCACCACCAGCACGCCATGGCTCAGCTCCGGCAGCCGGTACAGGCTGGCGATGCGCTGGGAAATGATGTCCTGGTGCGGCGAGAACAGGTCGTAGGGCAGGGTTTCCCAGTCGGGAAAGTGCAATACGGGCAAATCCGGGGCGAAGAAACCCAGCTCCTGTTCCAGCCGTTCGGCACTTTGGCTGTCGGCGGTCAGCAGCAGGGTAAAGCGCTTGGCAGCGCTGGCGGCCTCGGCAATGGCCAGGCTCAGGGCGGCACCGGGCAGGTTGCCCCAGTGCTGTTTACCTGCCGCGGCAGGGAGAAGCGGTAGACGCAGAACGGGCACGGAAGGTTGAGCTCCAAGCGTTGCGACAAAGTCGGTAATTGTAGCGGTCTACGATGCCGCCTGTCAGTTGCTGACTGCGTCTAAAGCACGGGTTTGGTGAAATGTAGTGGTAAAGACAAAATTCGGCGGTTTTTTGCCAGAAATTACTGAATATGTAGTGGCAAAAACAACGAGTGTTACGGAGGGTTACGGATAACGAGGCGTGACCTCCAAAAAATTGACTGCGCTGCAAGCCCCGGTTTTATTGGGCTGGCGCGATGCGTAAGTTTTTTGAACGACGATTTGTTACGTAAAGCACGACGGGCGCGCATTGCTACGGCGGTCACTCGGCGGCATAATGTAGCCCCTTTTTTCTGCCCCTACATGTGGAAGGTTCCCGTGACTCAGAAGCCCGACCAGTGTCTTGGTGAATGGATCGACCGTGAAGCACTCGCAGAAGCGATGATTCCGCTTATCGGTCAGCTCTACCGCAATAACAACGTGGTGAGCTCGATCTATGGCCGCAGCCTGATCAATCGTTCAGTCATTGCGATTCTCAAAGCTCACCGCTTTGCTCGTCACCGTCAGTCCGACGAAAGCGAGCTGTCCGTCCACGAAACATTCCCGCTGATCAAGGCGATGAGCGAGCTCAAGCTCGGCGCCGCTTCGGTGGACCTGGGCAAGCTGGCGGCCAAATTCAAGGCCGAAGGCAATGGCCGTACTGCCGAGCAGTTCGTCCGTGAAGAACTGGCTGACGTGGTTGGCCAGCAAAACGTATCCGCCCGCAAAGGCACCGACGTTGTCCTCTACGGCTTCGGTCGTATCGGCCGTCTGCTGGCGCGCATCCTGATCGAGAAAACCGGTGGTGGCGACGGCCTGCGCCTGCGCGCCATCGTTGTCCGCAAGGGCGCCGAGAACGACCTGGTCAAGCGTGCCAGCCTGCTGCGCCGCGACTCGGTCCATGGCCCGTTCGATGGCACCATCACCATCGATGAAGCCAACAACACCATCACCGCCAACGGCAACCTGATCCAGGTGATCTACGCCAAGAGCCCGGCCGAAGTCGACTACACCCAGTACGGCATCGAAAACGCTCTGATCGTCGACAACACCGGTGTATGGCGTGACGCTGACGGTCTGGGCCAGCACCTGGCCTGCCCGGGCGCTGCCCGCGTGATCCTCACCGCACCTGGCAAGGGCGCGCTGAAGAACATCGTGCATGGCATCAACCATGGCGATATCAGCCCTGACGACAAGATCATCTCGGCGGCTTCCTGCACCACCAACGCCATCGTGCCGGTGCTCAAGGCAGTCAACGACAAGTACGGCATCATCAACGGCCACGTCGAAACCGTTCACTCGTTCACCAACGACCAGAACCTGATCGACAACTTCCACAAGGGCAGCCGTCGTGGTCGCGCCGCGCCGCTGAACATGGTTATCACCGAGACCGGTGCCGCCACCGCAGCCGCCAAGGCGCTGCCAGTGCTCAAGGGCAAGCTGACCGGCAACGCGATTCGCGTTCCTACGCCGAACGTGTCGATGGCCATCCTGAACCTGAACCTGGAAAAGGCCACCACTCGCGAAGAGATCAACGAGTACCTGCGCCAGATGGCCATGCACTCGGATCTGCACAAGCAGATCGACTACGTGAGCTCCCAGGAAGTGGTTTCCACCGACTTCGTTGGCTCGCGCCACGCAGGCGTAGTGGACGCGGAAGCGACCATCACCCAGGATAACCGCGTTGTTCTGTACGTTTGGTACGACAACGAGTTCGGTTACAGCTGCCAGGTGGTTCGCGTGATGGAAGACATGGCCGGTGTAAACCCGCCAGCCTTCCCGCGCTAAGCCTTTAGCGGCACATGAAGCGCCCCGACTTTGGTCGGGGCGTTTTTGTTTGGGCGCTCCGCAATAAATACGCTTTAGAAACAATCCTGTAGGAAAAGGATCGTTTCTTTTGGCGAAATTTCTGAATCATTCTTTTGACCCTGCCGTGAGAGTCGCGCCGCTGTTAGCGTCCGCCGCATTATTTCTGAACACCCTACCAAGGATAAGGATTTTGAAATGAATGCACCCTTGCAACCTTTGTATACCAACGATGTTTCCCCAGAGTATCTGCGCAGTCTGGACAATCCACACTTCACTGAGCAGCAAATTGCGCAATTCCATGAGCACGCCCAAGTGGTTGTGCGTCAACAGCAGGCTTACATCGACACTCATCCTGCTATCGCCATCTTCCGGTGCGCAACCGAGGGCAGCCAGACCCGTAACGGCGGGGTGATCCAGCAAGGGACAGGGCCGCTGGAGTTCAAGTTGGAAAATGGACGGTCGGTGCGCGTAGCGCGAACAGGCGACTACGTCCTGTATGCCGATGGCAGTACAGCGCAAATCATCACCGGCGCAGGGCAAGACAACAATGATGTGGCGCTGGTCGGCAGCATGCTCAGCAATGGCGACGAAATCATCAATACACCGCAAGGCGGCTACGTGTTTATTGCGCGCGAAGGTGTGTCGATGGGCGAGGATTTTTTGTCATCGGTCGCGGACTGAGTGACGAAGTCTGGCGCTGCCCAAGGCTGTCTCAGTGCTGCGTTGCTTAAATGCTCACGCAGCTGATGGTCGAAAACTTTCTGGACTCGGCCGGAAGTAACGGAGAAGAAATTCAATGAAAGAAGGACATTTCATCGGTCTGAATGACCGAACCACCTGTGGTGGCAAAGTTCTGGATGGTGACACCCGGATCATGATGTATGGCGTTGCCCACGCCTGCGATGGTGATCGGGTCACCTGTGGAAAAGACGGGAAGACGTATCGGATCGTCGGTGGCATTTCGTACATGATCAGTCATGGAAAACCCATGGCTGGTACGCTGGACAGTTACAGCAATTGCCCCTGTAAAGCTCGACTGATCCCCTCCGTAATGACGGCCACGTATCAAAGCAACGCAAGCCCTGCACAGCCGGCCACCAGGGCTGCGGGCTCATCGGCGGCTCCGGCTGAAAACAGCTTTACAGCCAAGCCTAATGTGGTTGATCTGAAGCTGGCAGATAAAATCTCTGCACCACCCGGCGACCTTGGTGGAAGCGAAGCCTGTAACCATCCAGACCAGATGGAAGAGCTTGCCAGCTACATCGCAGGTGAGATGAATAGGAACATCAAGCATCCGTCCGTGTTGAAAATGAAAGAGCTGATGAGCTACGACAGCAGCGCGGAAGCCAGGAAATTTCGGGCGTTACCCTGGTACGCCAGACTGGCGGGACCACCGAATTTCAACGGAATTGCATTGATGAATAAGCTAGAGGCGATGGCGATCTGGACTAAACAAGTGGGTCAAAACATGGAGTGGGATCACAAGCCGAAGCTTCGGGAGCTGTTTCCCGGGGTACGACACAAGCAAGGGAAGTATCTCTACTACTACGACATTTGGTCGAACATCCACTACGGTTATGTCGGAATCATAGGTGGACTTTCAGAAAGCTTACTGCTAGACGGAGCAGGGGCCGAGCAAATCGCCTCAGATACCCTGCGCAAAGCCGAAGAGTTACGAACAACGCCCAAAGAGGATAGAGAGCTCCTTGGCCCTCGTCCTACAGCTAGCCCTTGGACTGAATTGCGATCATGGGATGATGTAGCTGATAGAGTGTCGATAAGCATCGGTATAAAGCTCGCCAATCAGCACCCTGAAGGCGGGATAACAGCGCAGATGATCATGAATAAGGTGTTGGCAGTTCCACCAGAGAACTGGGGAGATGGAGTCCGTGTCCACGTCTGTAAATAACCCCCGATCTCGTTACTTACGGTGGCTATGGATTCCGTTTTTACCACTGCTGCTGCCACTGCTGGTACTGCAGTTGATGGCCCTCTGGAATGTTTATGTTCTACCCAGTGCAACCGTCAATTATTCCAAGGATGCCGAGCGCGGATTGCGGTACACCTGGAACGTTCAAGACCGGATATACAGGGGGCGGATGTCCCCAGGAGGTGCCACCAGCGACCACGGATATCTATTTCCGGATACCGAATTTTTCATGGAGTTTTCTTGGGCAGCCGAGAACGGGCGTTGGCACTGCATCAGCATCACACCGAAGTGGCCCAACATGCATATTTTTCTCGACGCCGACGGCAACATTGATATGCGCAAAGGGAGTGGTGCAGATGTGGATAGGCTGAAAGAGTGTCAATGGGATTTGGTGAAGCCCTAACATGCGTCAAGATTAAAAGTCGGTATTGGTTTGATTAACGAAATGCTAGCGATTTACTCCGGGTTGGGGGGGGGCACAAATGCAAGTAAATGGTGCTGCTTTTGTTTAAGGGTAGACCGCTAGCAATATTGCTTCTGATGTATTTTGTCTGGTATGTCTCCGTGCCGAGGGTGAAAGTCTATTTCTCAGAGGCGGGGGTCGGGAAGTTGAGTTTTGTTCTAAATACTCAGCACGATATATTTCGAGGGCGAATCTCCCCTGGCCAATCTACAGGAGGTCCTGGCCATATTTTTAAAGATGATAATTTCTTTATGCAGTTCGACTGGACTGTCTCAGGGAAAAGTCATTGCGTAAGGATAAGTCCTAAGTGGCCAACGACCCGTATATATATTGGAGCAGATGGAGCTCTCGATAGCGGTCACACTAGTGCAACCGATTCAGATCGATTAACGGAATGCCCTCGGCAATGAGTACAACATCAAAAAAATAAAATGCTCCGACACTCATTCTACGGCCGGCCCTTGGACTGAATTGTGAACATTGGGTGATAAAGTGTCGATAAACATCGGTATAAAGCTCGCCAGTCAGCACCCTGAAGGTGGGATGACGGCGTAGATGATCATGAATAAAGTGCTGGCAGTTCCATAAGAGAACTGGGGGGATGGAGTCCGTGTCCACGTCTGTAAATAAACCAAGAACACGTTACATTAAGTGGCTATGGATTCCGTTGCTACCGCTATTACTGCCCCTGCTGGTGCTTTTGCTGATTGTCCTCTGGCGAATTATTGTGTTGCCTACCGCAATCGTCCATTACTCCAAGAACGGCGTTGACGAACTGCGGTTCATCTGGAATGTGCAACACCGGATTTACAAAGGAGGCCTCCCTCCAGGCGGCAGCACACGAGATCATGGGTTCTTGTTTCCAGATGAGAAGTTTTTCATGGAGGTCTCTTGGTGGAACGATAAAGATCTCCGACACTGYGTAAATATCACCCCGACATGGTCCAATACGCACATCTACCTCGATGCCAATGGCGATATTGATCGCAGCGAAGGCAGCGGCACGGATTCGCATCGACTAAAACAATGCATCACTGATACAGCGAGCCCATGAAGAGCCAAGGGATCAAAGCGATATGCAGTGCGATTCTGGGAGATGGAGCTCGTGTCCATTCCTGCAAATAAACCTCGGTTCCGTTACATTCGGTGGCTATGGATTCCGTTGATACCGCTATTGCTGCCATTGCTGGTTCTTCTGCTGATCGCCCTCTGGCAAATTATTGTGCTGCCCGCCGCGACAGTTCATTACTCCAAGAATGGCGAAGACGAATTGCGGTTCATCTGGAATGTACAACACCGGATATATAAAGGTGGCATGCCCCCTGGCAGCAGCACACGCGATCATGGTTTTTTGTTTCCTGATGAGAAGTTTTTCATGGAGATTTCCTGGTGGAGCAAGAACATTCGTGCGCATTGCATCAACATAACCCCGACGTGGGCCAACACGCATATCTACCTCGATGCCAACGGCGATATTGATCTCAGCGAAGGCAGCGGCACGGATTCGGATCGCTTGAAGCAATGTATTACGGATACAGCGAGCCCCTGAAAGTCGCAAAAATATGAGAAAAACGACTTAACACGATATAAAGCGATCCGTATCGGCATGCCTCTCGCTAATCAACACTCCAAAGGTGGGGTCACCGCGAAGATGGTCATGAATGAAGTGCTTGCCATTGAACCGGCGAACTGGGGGGGGAGGCGTGTCCACGTCTGTAAGTAAACCGCGAAGATCGCACAAGCGATGGCTATGGATCCCAGTTGTTTTTCTGGTCATCACCCAATGGGATATTGGGTTACCTACTGTGACTATTCATTACTCCAAAGATGCTAAAGAAGAACTTAAATACATCTGGAACGTACAACACCGAATATTCAAAGGGCGGATGCAGCCTGGGGGCGGTACACGTGATTATGGATTATTGTTTCCAGATGAGAAATTTTTCATGGAGATTTCTTGGTGGGACGATGGAGCGCTACGACACTGCGTCAACGTAAGCCCTAGGTGGCCTAATACGCATATTTACCTTGATGCCAACGGCGATATTGATCGCAGCGAAGGCAGTGGCACGGATTCGCATCGACTAAAACAATGCGTCACCGATACCGCGACTCCATGAAAAGACCCCGTTGGAATCAGGGCCAACATACAAGGAGAGAGCTTGCTCCGGGCGGCGTTCCTATGATGCAGCTAAGAACGCTGCGTTTAACTGGTAAGCACGCGTTATCGTTGACGACCATCGCGAGCGAGCTCGCTCCCACAGTTTCTATCGCATAATGGCGAGCCTCGATGGTGTATCAGGGTGTTCTTCAGGGGATGCAGGATTTGTTGATCTGGCGGATATGGTGCTTTGTGTTGATCGTCCTGTTGTCTGGTTGTGGCAGCAGTGACTCCCTCGAAACCTTCGGCGGTCCCACCATGGGCAGCACCTATTCGATCAAATATGTGCGCCACGCCAACCTTCCGGCGCCGGACGAAGTCCGCGTCCAGGTCGAGCAGATCCTCGCTGACATTGACCGGCAAATGTCGACCTACCGCAGCGACTCGGACATCGAGCGCTTCAATGCATTACCGGCCAACCGTTGTCAGGCAATGCCGGCGTCGATCCTCGAATTGGTTCGCGTGGGCGAGCAATTGTCAGCGCAAAGTGAAGGTTCCTACGATCTGACGGTGGAGCCGTTGCTCAATCTCTGGGGATTTGGTCCGCAGGCCCGCGGGGAAAAAGTCCCGACTGCCGAAGCGCTCGCCGAAACCCGCCAGCGCGTCGGCCATGAACACTTGCGCATCGAGGGCGACCAGTTGTGCAAGGACGCCGCCGTCGAGGTCGACTTCAACAGCATCGCCGCCGGTTATGCGGTGGACACGATTGCCGCAAGACTCGAGGCGATGGGCATTCGCGATTATCTCGCCGAAGCGACGGGGGAGCTCAAGGCGTCCGGCAGGAAGGCTGACGGTTCGCCATGGCGCATTGCACTGGAAGAGCCGCGGGATGACCGGCAAGTGGCCGAGCGCGTCATTGTTGTCGACGGTTATGGCCTGTCCACTTCCGGCGACTATCGTAATTATTTCGAGCAGAACGGCCAGCGTTTTTCCCACACCTTCGATGCGCGCACCGGTGCGCCGGTCTCACACCGTCTGGCATCGGTCACGGTGATTCATCCTTCAGCGTTGATGGCCGATGGCTTATCGACGCTGTTGTTGATTCTTGGTCCGGAGCGCGGTTGGGACTACGCAGAAAAACACGATATCGGCGCATTTTTTGTGATTCGTGCCGATACAGGTTTCGTCACACGCAGCAGTCACGCTTTTGAACGCCTCAGTGGCGAAAAAACCGAATGATTTCGGCAATTTGAGCATTGAAAACTGGCGTTGTAGCGCAGGCAAAAGTAGCCTACGACGCGACCAAGGGTTAATGTGCGCGGCGTTGACGCTTCTATAGACTGTGTCCGGGTTCTGCACTGGCCCCAAATTGTTCCTTCATGCCACGCATTGGCGTGATTTAGCCGCAGGTGCCGAGGGTGCCGCGGCCTGTTCTGAGGAGTACGCATGGCTGTCTACAACTACGACGTGGTGGTGTTGGGTTCCGGCCCGGCGGGAGAAGGCGCGGCAATGAACGCCGCCAAGGCAGGGCGCAAGGTGGCGATGGTCGATAGCCGTCGCCAGGTCGGCGGCAACTGCACTCACTTGGGCACCATCCCGTCCAAGGCACTGCGTCACTCGGTGCGGCAGATCATGCAATTCAACACCAACCCGATGTTCCGGGCCATTGGTGAGCCGCGCTGGTTCTCGTTCCCGGACGTGTTGAAAAGCGCCGAGAAAGTCATCTCCAAACAAGTCGCTTCGCGTACCGGCTACTACGCCCGTAACCGCGTCGACGTGTTCTTCGGCACCGGCAGCTTCGCCGACGAGCAAACCATCGAAGTGGTCTGCGCCAACGGCGTGGTCGAAAAACTGGTGGCCAAGCACATCATCATCGCCACCGGTTCGCGCCCTTATCGCCCGGCGGACATCGATTTCCACCACCCGCGTATCTACGATAGCGACACCATCCTCAGCCTCGGCCACACCCCGCGCAAACTCATCGTTTATGGCGCCGGCGTGATCGGTTGCGAATACGCCTCGATCTTCAGCGGTCTGGGTGTGCTGGTGGAGCTGGTGGACAACCGTGGTCAGTTGCTGAGCTTCCTCGACTCGGAAATTTCCCAGGCCCTGAGTTATCACTTCAGCAACAACAACATCACGGTTCGCCATAACGAAGACTACGACCGCGTCGAAGGCGTGGACAACGGCGTGATCCTGCACCTCAAGTCCGGCAAGAAGATCAAGGCCGACGCCTTGCTCTGGTGCAATGGTCGTACCGGCAACACCGATCAGCTGGGTCTGGAAAACATCGGCGTGAAGGTCAACAGCCGTGGTCAGATCGAAGTCGACGAGGCGTACCGCACCTGCGTGCCGAACATCTACGGCGCCGGTGACGTGATCGGCTGGCCGAGCCTGGCCAGTGCGGCCCATGACCAGGGTCGTTCGGCCGCTGGCAGCATCGTCGATAACGGTAGCTGGCGTTTCGTGAATGACGTGCCGACCGGCATCTACACCATTCCGGAGATCAGCTCGATCGGCAAGAATGAGCAGGAGCTGACCCAGGCCAAGGTGCCGTACGAAGTCGGCAAGGCGTTCTTCAAGAGCATGGCGCGGGCGCAGATCGCCGGCGAGCCGCAAGGCATGCTGAAGATCCTGTTCCACCGTGAAACCCTGGAAGTCCTGGGCGTTCACTGCTTCGGTTATCAGGCGTCGGAGATCGTGCACATCGGTCAGGCGATCATGAACCAGCCGGGCGAACTGAACACGCTGAAGTATTTCGTCAACACCACGTTCAACTACCCGACCATGGCCGAAGCCTATCGGGTAGCCGCGTACGACGGCCTCAACCGGCTTTTTTGAGCGGCTCCGGCCGGTGGCCTGAGCCGGCCGGGGAGACCGATTTCAGCAATTCTCGAGGGTGGCGGTGGCCAAACCGGGAAAGTCTGTAATCAGGCTGTCAACGCCGAAGTCGGCGAGTCTGCGCATCAGCGCAGGCTCGTTGACGGTCCACACCGACACATGCAGCCCCTGACGCTGCGCCCTTTGCAGGCGTTCCGGCGTGCACAGTGTCCAGTTCAGCGCCAGGATCTCACAGCCATAGCTGGCCGCGACCTTCAGCGGGTCGAGCCAGGCGTACTCGGCCACCAGCCCGCGGGATACGTCCGGCACCAGTTCCAGCGCGGCCTTCAGCACTTCCCGGGAACTCGAGGTGATGGTCACCTTGTCCATCAGCCCATGACGCTGGACCATTTCGCGAATCGCCAGCACGGTGGTCGCGGCACGCATCCTCGATGCGCTTTTGACTTCCAACTGCCAGTGATCGAAGTCGCATTTCTCGAACAGTTCTTCCAGCGTCGGAATCGGGCACGGCTTGATCCAGTCCGGGCCGCCCTTGCGTGCGTCATACGTCACCAGCTCGGCCGCCGTGTGTTCGACGACCTTGCCGCGACGGTCCGTGGTGCGCTTGAGGGTCGGGTCGTGGATGACCATCAACTCGCCGTCCATGGACAGGTGCAGGTCCAGTTCACAGCGACGCACGCCGTGCTTGAGACATTCCTGAAAGCTGGTCAGGGTGTTTTCCGGTGCTTCGCCCTTGGCGCCGCGATGGCCGTAGATGAGGGTCACGGTTCTTCCTTAAATTAATTGCCTGATTCGAGCTGTTCGCGGGCCTGGCGTCGTTCCTGGGCCTGCTTTTGCAAGATGTGGCGGGCCAGCAGTTGGCGCTGGGCGTCGGTCGGGTGTTCGAACTCGGTGCCGACGTCATAGCCATCTCCCTTGCGGTCGCAGTGGGTGACGCGAGCGCGCAGCTGCAGGCCCAGGGCCTGCGGCATCAGCACCAGCTTGACCGACAGGCGTGCGCCGGCGGCGATGGGATGTGGATGCTGAAAGTCGATGCCGCCTTCGGAAATGATCACCGGCCGCGGTTCGCCGATCTGCCCGAGCACTGTCAGAGCGACGACCTGACTCAGCAAATCGATGCGTTTGTTCTGGGATTTGAGGAATGCGGCTGTCGTGCGGTCGCGTTCGCTGATCTGGCGCAACAGGTGTTGCGACTCGAATTCGCTCAGGTGCAGTTCGCTGRGCAAGTTGAAGAGCGGGGAAGCATCCTGCAACACTTCTTGGCCTGCGGCTTCGCGAGCGGACAGGGGCCGAATTTCCAGTGCGATCGTATCCTCGATACGGTAGTATTCGCGGCGATCTTCTTCATCTAATGTCGACATGGCGAACCCATGGTAGCGGCGGTGGTCTGAGTGTAAAGCTGGTTATCGACCCCCGCCACAAGGACGTTCCTTTTCCCTCCGAACAAGCCCCGACATGTTCAGACCTCTCTTCGTATTTATCGGCACGCGTTACACCCGTGCAAAGCGTCGCAATCATTTTGTGTCATTCATTTCCCTGACTTCGATGATCGGGCTCGCCCTTGGCGTGGTCGTGATGATCGTGGTGCTCTCGGTGATGAACGGCTTCGATCATGAGATGCGCACCCGCGTGCTGGGCATGGTGCCCCACGCGACCATCGAGTCCGGTGAGCCGATCAGCGATTGGCAAAGCCTGGCGGCCAAGGTCAAGCAGAACCCGCAGGTGACGGCCGTGGCGCCGTTTACGCAAATGCAAGGCTTGCTGACCAATAACGGCAAGGTCTCGAAAGTCCTGCTCAATGCCATCGACCCGGCGCAAGAGCGCCAGGTGTCGATCATCGATCACTTCATGACCCAGGGAAAACTCGACGATCTGGTGCCGGGTGAGTTCGGCATCGTCATCGGCGACAAGGCTGCGACCAAGCTCGGAGCCGTGATCGGCGACAAGCTGACCTTCGTCGCACCGGAAGTCACCGTGACCCCGGCCGGGATGTTCCCGCGCATGAAGCGCTTTACCGTGGTCGGCATCTTCCATGTCGGCGCCGGCGAGCTCGATGGCTACCTGGGCGTCACCAACCTGCAGGATCTGGCCCGGCTGCACCGCTGGAAGCCGGATCAGGTCCAGGGCCTGCGCCTGAAGTTCGACGACCTGTTCCAGGCACCGCGCACCGCGTGGAGCATCGCCCGCGATCTCGGTGAAGACCGCTACTACGCCCGCGACTGGACCCGCACCCACGGCAACCTGTACCAGGCGATCCGCATGGAAAAAGCCATGATCGGCCTGTTGCTGCTGCTGATCGTCGCGGTCGCGGCGTTCAACATCATATCCACGCTGGTGATGGTGGTGAACGACAAGAAGGGCGACATCGCGATCCTGCGTACGCTGGGCGCCACGCCGGGCACGATCATGCGCACGTTCATGGTGCAAGGCACGGTCATTGGCGTGGTCGGTACCGTGATCGGCGCCGTGGTCGGGATCTTCGCGGCGCTGAATGTCAGTGCCGCGATTGCGGCCCTCGAAGGCCTGATCGGCCACAAGTTCCTCAACGCCGACGTGTACTTCATTGATTACCTGCCATCGCAAGTGCAGAGCCAGGACGTGGTGATGGTCTGCTCTGCGGCGTTGGTCCTGAGTTTCCTCGCCACCCTGTATCCAGCCTGGCGTGCCGCGCGCACCCAGCCTGCGGAGGCGCTACGTTATGAGTGAGTCGGGCATGAGTGATAAAGCAATCTTGAGCTGCCGCAGCCTGGGCAAGTCCTACGAGGAAGGTCCGGAGTCGGTGGAAGTGTTGGCCGACCTGCAACTGGAGTTGCACCCGGGCGAGCGCGTGGCGATCGTCGGCAAGTCGGGCTCGGGCAAAAGTACCTTGCTCAATCTGCTGGGCGGCCTCGATACGCCGACCAAGGGCAGCGTCTGGCTCGACGGCGAGGAGCTGTCGGCGTTGAGCGAGAAGAAACGCGGCCTGCTGCGTAATCGTGCCCTCGGCTTCGTGTACCAGTTCCACCACCTGCTGCCGGAATTCACCGCGCTGGAAAACGTCTGCATGCCGCTGCTGATCGGCAAGACCGCGATCCCCGAAGCGCGCCAGCGTGCCACGGCGTTGCTGGAGCGGGTAGGGCTGGGCCATCGCCTGGAGCACAAGCCGGCCGAATTGTCCGGTGGTGAGCGTCAGCGCGTGGCCATCGCCCGCGCCCTGGTGAACACACCGGGCCTGGTGATGCTCGACGAGCCAACCGGCAACCTCGACTCCCATACCGCCCAGGGCATTCAGGACTTGATGCTGGAACTCAGCACCTCGATGCGCACGGCGTTCCTGGTGGTGACCCACGACATGAACCTGGCCCGCCAGATGGACCGCGTCCTGCACCTGCAGGAAGGCTGTCTCACTCCCATCTGATTGGCTGAAACCCGATGTCTGGAAAGGCGTCGGGTCTATTATTTCCATACGGTGCCCCAGCGAATGTTCAGACCGTTATCGATCTTTATCGGCACGCGCTATACCCGCGCCAAGCGCCGCAATCGCTTTGTTTCCTTCATCTCGATGACGTCGATGATCGGCCTCGCCCTCGGCGTTCTGGCGATGATCGTGGTGTTGTCGGTGATGAACGGCTTCCAGCGCGAAATGAGCTCGCGCATCCTCGGCATGGTGCCGCACGCCACCATCGTCGGCGTCAATCCGATTGATGACTGGAAACCCGTGGCAGCGGCGGCGATGAAAAACCCGGAAGTGACGGCGGCAGTGCCGTTCACCGAGATGGAGGGCATGCTGTCCTACAAGGGCACGATGCAGCCAATCCAGGTCAGCGGTGTCGACCCGGCGCTGGAAGGCCAGGTATCCATCGTCGCCAAGCACATTGTCCAGGGCAGTCTCGAAGCCCTGAAGCCGGGCGAATTCGGCGTGGTGATCGGCGAGATCACGGCGCGCCGCTTCCGCTTGAACGTTGGCGACAAGATCACCCTGATCGTGCCGGAAGTCAGCAATGCGCCGGGCGGCATTACCCCGCGCATGCAGCGGCTGAATGTGGTCGGCGTGTTCAAGGTCGGTGCGGAGCTGGACGGCACCATGGCGCTGATCCACATGGCCGATGCCGCGCAGATGCAGCACTGGGAGCCGAATCAGGTGCAGAGCGTGCGCCTGGCGGTGAAGGACCTGTATGCCGCGCCGCAAGTGTCGAGCGACATCGCCACGGGGCTGGGCGCCGCCTACAAGGCAGACGACTGGACCCACACCCAGGGCAGCCTGTTCAGCGCAATGAAAATGGAAAAAACCATGATCGGCCTGCTGTTGCTGATGATCGTCGCGGTGGCGGCGTTCAACATCATCGCGACCCTGATCATGGTGGTGAACGACAAGGGTGCGGACATCGCGATCCTGCGCACCATCGGCGCCACGCCACGGCAGATCATGGCGATCTTCATGGTGCAGGGCACGGTGATCGGTATCGTCGGCACCCTGATTGGCGGTGTGTTGGGCGTGATTGCCGCGCTGAACGTCAGCCAGATCGTGGGCTGGATCGAGCGGGTCAGCGGGCAGCATATCTTCAGTTCCGACGTGTATTTCGTCAGCAACCTGCCGTCCGAGCTGCAAGGCGCGGATGTGGCGCTGATCTGCACGGCGGGCTTCGTCATGAGCTTCCTGGCCACGGTTTACCCGGCGTGGCGGGCAGCGAAGATCGAGCCGGCTCACGCTTTGCGCTATTCGTAAGACCTGACACCGCCAGCTCTTCGTAGGAGCTGGCTTGCCAGCGAAGAGGCCGGTCCTGCCAGCCTCAATCCCCCCTTGGCAACTCGATCACAAACCGCGTCCACCCATTCTCCGATTCACAACGAATCTGCCCGCCATGGGCGCGGATGATCGACTGGGTGATCGCTAATCCCAATCCCGCATGTTCACTGCTGCCTTCGCGGCGTGCCGGGTCTGCACGGTAGAAACGGTCAAACAGCTTCGGCAGTAACTGTGCGTCTATCCCGCTCCCGGTGTTTTCGACGCTCAATCTCAGGCCATTCGCTTGCTCGACGATATTTACCCGAACCTCGCCGTCGGCGGGGGTAAAACGTAGCGCGTTATCCAGCAAGTTGGACAATGCTCGCCTCAACATACTGCGGTCGCCTTCCAGACTCCCATGACCTTCCCGTGCGAGCGTCACCCGCGCGTCTTCCGCCAGTGGCGCAAAAAACTCCAGCAGCAGGTCTGCTTCTTCGGCCAGTTCCAGCGCTTCGCGCTTGGGCATCAACAACCCATGGTCAGCCTTGGCCAGATAGAGCATGTCATTGACCAGTTGCGCCATCCATTGCAATTCTTCGAGGTTGCTGTGCAGGGCCTCGCGATAGTCCTCGAGGGGGCGAGGGCGGGTGAGGGTGACCTGGGTGTGGGTCAGCAGGTTCGACAATGGCGTGCGCAGTTCATGGGCAATGTCGGCGGAGAACGCGGACAGGCGCTGAAACGAGTCGTCGAGGCGTCCGAGCATGGCGTTGAAGTTGTGGGCCATTTCCGCCAGTTCCGGCGGCATGTTTTCTTCAGGCAACCGCGCGTTCAGCGATTGCGCGGAAACACCGCTGGCCACCGCACTGATCCGCCGCAACGGGCGCAAACCGCTGCGTGCCGCCCAGGCGCCAAGCAGGGCGGTAGCCAGGGCCGACAGGCCGACGGTCAGCCAGATCAAATGCTGCATGCGTTGCAGGAAGTGCTGGTGGTGGGTGATGTCCAGCAGCAAGGTCAGTTGCGGTGACTCGGGTTTGTCCGCGAAAAGCGGTGCATTCAGGACGCGGTAATCCATGCCGTCATGGCTTACCGTCGACAATCCGGGCTGGCGCGGCAATACCTGGGGAATGTTGGTCGAGCTGTCATACCAGCGCTGGCCGTCGCTGCCGGTGATTCGCAGGGGCAGGCCAGCCTGCCGGCTCAATTCCTCCGCCAGCTTCGTTTCGCTGTCACTCGACGGGAAGTCGTGCAAGGCCCGACGCAAGCCAATCAGTTTGCCGTCCAGCAGTTGCTGGTCGAGCTCAATGAAGTGCGCCTCGCTGGCGCGGCTGAACAGCACCCCGGCGAACAACGACACCACGGCGGTGCAGGCGGCAAACAACAGCGCCAGGCGGCTGCTCAAGGACAGCCGGCGCATCAGGCGGGGCGCTCTTCGAGGACGTAACCCATGCCGCGCACGGTGTGGATCAGTTTGTTGGGGAATTCATCGTCGATCTTCAGGCGCAGACGACGGATCGCCACCTCGATGACATTGGTGTCGCTGTCGAAATTCATGTCCCAGACCTGGGACGCAATCAGCGACTTGGGCAGGACTTCACCCTGGCGGCGCAGGAGCATTTCCAGCAGGGCGAATTCCTTGGCGGTCAGGTCGATACGCTGGCCGCTGCGTTCGACCCGGCGACGGATCAGGTCCAGGCGCAAATCGGCCAGTTGCAGGCTGGTCTCCTGCGGCGTGGCACTGCCGCGACGCAACAGGCTGCGCACTCGCGCCAGCAGTTCGGAGAAGGCAAACGGCTTGACCAGATAGTCATCGGCGCCCAGTTCGAGGCCGTGAACCCTGTCCTCCACGGCGTCACGTGCTGTCAGAAACAGTACCGGCGTGTCCAGGCCAGCGCTGCGCACCGCTTGCAGAATCTGCCAGCCGTCACGACCGGGCAGCATCACATCGAGAATCAGCAGGGCATATTCGCCGCTGAGGGCCAATTGCTGGCCGGTGTTGCCGTCGGCCACCAGTTCCGTGTTGAACCCGGCCTCGGCCAGGCCCTGGCGCAGGTAATGGCCGGTTTTCGGTTGGTCTTCGACGATCAGCAGTTTCATGGGCAGCTCTTGGCAGATGGAACGAACGCTTTATACCGTGGGCAGCGTTCATACAGGTCAACCTGACAAAGTTGTAATCTGGCTGTCAGGTTGCGGGCAGTGGCAGCAGTTTAGAGTTTTCCCCATGCTGAGCCTTATCTTGTTGGAGTATGACGATGTTTTTACGCAAGTCCGTGGCGCACATCCTGTGTTTGCTGGCGCTGAGTTCACCGGTGTGGGCGGACGCCGGGCATAGCTACGATTTCGGTCAGCCGGCCCCGGCGGCCAAGGCGACCCGCAGCATCGAGGTGGTGATGGAGGACATGTCCTTCACGCCGCAGGCCATCGACATCAAGGCCGGGGAAACCGTGCGCTTCGTGCTGGTCAATAAAGGCCAGTTGTTGCATGAGTTCAACCTGGGGGATGCGGCGATGCACGCCAGACACCAGCAGGAAATGTTGCAGATGCAGCAGAGCGGCATGCTGACGCCCACCGGCATGAAGGTAATGGACCACGGCAACATGGCCGGTATGGATCACGGTTCGATGGACCACGGCATGAAGCATGACGACCCGAACAGCGTGCTGGTGGAGCCGGGCAAGACCGCCGAGCTGACCTGGACCTTCAGCAAGGCCACCAGCCTCGAATTTGCCTGTAACATCCCCGGTCATTACGAGGCTGGCATGGTCGGCAAATTGACTGTCAGTCAGTAAGCACTCAAAGGCGGGAGCAAAGGCTGATAGAATCCGCTGATTCTTCAGTCAGGTTTCCGCCATGCATCCCGCAGCCGAACACTCGCCGCTGGGCAAGTCCAGCGAATACATCGCCACCTACACGCCGTCCTTGCTGTTCCCGATCCCGCGCACCGCGAAGTGGGCGGAACTGGGCCTGACGGCTGAAACCCTGCCGTATAAAGGCGTGGACTTCTGGAACTGCTTCGAGCTGTCCTGGCTGCTGCCGTCGGGCAAGCCGGTGGTGGCGATCGGTGAATTCAGCATTCCGGCGGATTCGCCGAACATCATCGAATCGAAGTCGTTCAAGCTGTACCTCAACTCCCTGAACCAGACGCCGTTTGCCGATACCGCGAGCCTTGAGGCGACGTTGGTCAAGGATTTGTCGGCGGCTGCCGGCAAGCCGGTGGGCGTGCGTATTCGCAGTCTCAAGGATGTCGAGAGCGAAGGCGTCGTGGCCTTGCCGGGCGTGTGCATCGACGAGCTGGATATCAGCGTCAGCAACTACGAGCATCCACGGCCGGAACTGCTGCGTTGCGATGATTCGCGCATTGTCGAGGAGAGCGTGCACAGCCATTTGCTCAAGTCCAACTGCCCGGTCACCAGCCAGCCGGACTGGGGCAGCGTGGCGGTGGAGTACCGTGGCGCGGCGCTGGATCACGCGAGCCTGCTCGAATACATCGTCAGCTTCCGCCAGCACTCGGACTTCCATGAGCAGTGTGTAGAGCGGATCTTCCTCGACCTGCAGCGGTTGCTCAAACCGGAGAAACTGACGGTGTATGCGCGTTATGTACGCCGTGGCGGGCTGGATATCAACCCGTACCGCAGCACCGAAGAGGTGCAGCTGCCGAACCATCGCCTGGTCCGTCAGTAACATCAARCTGTAGGAGCTGGCTTGCCAGCGAAAGCGGYGGTTCGGCCGACATATTAGTCGACTGGTAGATTGCCTTCGCTGGCAAGCCAGCTCCTACAAGGTTCAAGTTTCAAATTTCAGAAATGAAAAAGCCCCGCTATCGCCAGCGGGGCTTTTTTGCATCGTCCGTCAGTAACATCAARCTGTAGGAGCTGGCTTGCCAGCGAAAGCGGYGGTTCGGYCGACATWTTAGTYGACTGGTAGATTGCCTTCGCTGGCAAGCCAGCTCCTACAAGGTTCAAGGTTCAAGTTTCGAATTTCAGAAATGAAAAAGCCCTGCTATCGCCAGCAGGGCTTTTTTGCATCAGGAGGGTTCAGATCCCCATGTTGGCCAAGGCCTGCCCGATGTTGCGCAGGGTGCCGGCAAGGGTAGGGTGTTCGAGTTCGAAGCGTTCCACGGCCAGGTTGACGCCATCGGCGAGGCTGGATCCCTGGGTTTTGGTTTCCAGCTCAAGTTCAAGTTCGATCTGTTCCATCAGCGCGTGCAGGTCAGCGCGCTCGGCTTCGGAAAGCGGAGGATTCTGTTCCAATTGCTCGCGCAGGGCATTGAGCTGTTCTTGCAGTTCGCGGGCGGGCATGGCGTTCTTCCTTCTTTAATCGATAGGCACTGGCATAGACCATGACAGAAGGCCAAAGGTCGATGCCTGACCTTTAGATTAATCCACTCGCGCGCAACCTGCATGATCTCGGTCAGGGCTTTTCGCCCTTGAGCCGACGCAAGCTGATATCGGCCAGGCAGGTGTCGAGTTCACCGAGGTGGTCAATCACCGAATGCACGCCCAGGCCGAACAGTTGTATCGTGGCCCTGGCGCGTTTGATGTCACGCCCCTGCGGGGTCAGCGCTTGCCATTCCTGAGGCGTCAATCCGCACAGCGAGCCGCAGGACGCCAGGCCGATGGTCCACAACCCGGCATTGAGCCCCGCTTGCAGCAGGCGGGGTTCGCCGCTCACCAGTACGCAGCCGTCGAGTCGCTCGACATTCAGGGTCATCAAGGCTTGCCAGCAGGCGTTCGGGGCGGGCCATGGGGTATTTGTTGCTAGATGTTGCGATTGCTTGATCCATTCAGGCAACGCAGCGGCCAGGGATTGGCTCAGGGCAGGGGGCAGCTCATCGAGCCAGGCGCAGGGGATTTGCCGGCGCTGCAAGCTGCGCAGGCTATCCAGTGCGCCGGGTGTGGCCTCGGCGTGTTCGGCCGAGTGGCTGCCGTGCCGGCGCGTGTGTGCGCCGAAATCCACCAGGCAGCCACTGAGACCGAACAGTACGGCGGTCAGGCTGGGTGCGGTTTGGGGCAAGGCTTCGGCGAGCGGCATGTGGACGTCCCTGAAATAGCCTGAAGGCTAGCGGGCGACGGTGACAGTTGAGTGACATGGACGTGAATCGCTCGCATTTTGCACGATTCCTTCGATGTGGATTTCGTGCAAAGTGCCTTAAACAGCGTTTACGTCTTATACTTGGCAACTTATTGCCCGGGCCAAGTGCCCGAGCCAGTACAAACCAAGGAGTTTTTCTATGCGCTGGAGCAATCATCTAGCCAGGATTTGTGTGTGCGCCAGTGTGATGCTGGTTCCGTTCGTTGCCCAGGCAGCCACGGAAGAGGATCCTTGGGAAAGCGTCAACCGCCCGATTTACAAGTTCAACGACGTGATCGACACCTATGCGCTCAAACCCCTGGCCCAGGGCTACCAGTACGTGACGCCGCAGTTTGTCGAAGACGGCGTTCACAACTTCTTTCGCAACATCGGCGATGTGCGCAACCTGGCCAACGATATCCTGCAGGCCAAACCTCGCGCCGCAGGCGTCGATACCGCACGAATCATTTTCAACACCACCTTCGGCTTGCTGGGCGTCATTGATGTCGGCACCAGAATGGGCCTGCAGCGCAATGACGAAGACTTCGGTCAGACGCTGGGTTACTGGGGGGTCGGCAGCGGCCCTTATTTGATGCTGCCATTCCTGGGGCCAAGCACCTTGCGTGATGCACCGTCCAGGTACGTCGACAGCTACACCGGCGCTTATCGTTACGTAAACGACATTCCGGTGCGTAACTCGTTCTTTGCCCTGGATGTCGTCGATACTCGCGCCAACCTGCTGTCGAGCGAGAGGCTGATCACCGGCGACAAGTACACCTTCATCCGCAATGCGTACTTGCAGAACCGTGAGTTCAAGGTGAAAGACGGTCAGGTTGAAGACGATTTCTGATCTCGACCGGTAAACTGAAAAAGGCGGCCATCAACAGGCCGCCTTTTTTGTCTGTGATGACCCGCATGCGGATGTAATCACGCTTTTCACTGTAGTCCCGGCCGGTTTGACTCGTGGGTTCGAACCTTCCATTGGGTTACGGATCTGCCTGTTCTTATAACTCTCGGTGATTTGACAAATAAAGACGTCAAGCGACCATCGGTGTGAGCTTGAAACGCCCCGCGGATGGGAGTACCGTCTGCGCCTTAGAAGGGCACCTCTGGTGTACAAGTGTGTAGGGCAAATGCCCGATAGCGGTGCGACAGAGAGGCTAGAAAGCGAATCCAGTAGTCAGCGCCGGGCCAAAGTCCCCGCCTGCTACGCCAACCTAATTCTGGCGCCGTTTGCCCACATGCCAAAAACCAGTGCCACGCTGCTGATAATCGATGATGACGAAGTAGTGCGCGCGAGCCTCGCCGCCTATTTGGAAGACAGTGGTTTCAGTGTCTTGCAGGCCAGCAATGGCCAGCAGGGCCTTCAGGTATTCGAGCAAGACAAGCCCGACCTGGTCATCTGCGATCTGCGCATGCCGCAGATGGGCGGACTCGAACTCATTCGCCAGGTGACCGGGTTGTCGCCGCAAACGCCGGTGATTGTGGTTTCGGGTGCGGGCGTGATGAACGACGCGGTCGAAGCCCTGCGCTTGGGCGCAGCGGACTACCTGATCAAGCCTCTCGAAGATCTGGCCGTGCTCGAGCACTCTGTGCGCCGGGCCCTGGATCGTGCGCGCCTGTTGCTGGAGAACCAGCGCTACCGCGAGAAGCTGGAAAAGGCCAATCGCGAGCTCGAAGCCAGCCTGAACCTGCTCCAGGAGGACCAGAATGCCGGTCGCCAGGTGCAGATGAACATGCTGCCGGTCAGCCCCTGGACCATCAACGAGTTCAAATTCGCTCACCAGATCATCCCGTCGCTGTACCTGTCGGGTGATTTCGTCGACTACTTCCGGGTCGACGAGCGCCGGGTAGCCTTTTACCTGGCGGACGTTTCCGGTCATGGCGCCTCTTCAGCCTTCGTCACCGTGCTGTTGAAGTTCATGACCACGCGCTTGCTGTTCGAGTCCCGGCGCAGCGGCACCTTGCCGGAATTCAAGCCTTCAGAGGTTCTTGGTCATATCAACCGGGGCCTGATCAGTTGTAAGCTGGGTAAACACGTCACAATGGTCGGTGGAGTCATCGACGAGGAGACCGGTTTGTTGACCTATAGCATCGGCGGTCATCTGCCGTTGCCAGTGTTGTACACGCCAGACAGTGTTCGTTATCTGGAAGGGCGTGGCCTGCCGGTGGGCCTCTTCAACGAAGCCACCTACGAAGACCACGTGCTGGAACTGCCACCGACGTTCAGCCTGACGCTGATGTCTGACGGTATTCTGGACCTTTTGCCAGAACCCACACTCAAAGAAAAAGAGGCGGCGTTGCCCCAACGGGTCAAGGCTGCGGGCGGCACCCTGGATGGGCTGCGGCAGGTTTTTGGATTGGCCACGCTAGGGGAGATGCCGGATGATATCGCCCTGTTGGTGTTGAGCAGGAATCTTTGATGAGTACTGGTAGAATCCAGTTCGCCGAGCAGGACGGCACCTTCGTCCTCAAGTTCGTCGGTGAAGTTCGCCTGACCCTGTGTTCGGCGTTGGATGCGACTATAGAGAAAATCTTCACCGCGAAGAATTTCAACGCGATCGTGATCGATTTGACCGAAACCCGCAGCATCGACAGCACCACCCTGGGCCTGCTGGCCAAGCTGTCGATCCTGTCGCGGCAACAGGTCGGCCTGCTGCCGACCGTCGTCACCACCCACGAAGACATCACCCGTCTGCTGCAGTCCATGGGCTTCGAGCAGGTGTTCAACATCGTCGACCAGCCGGTGCCATGCCCGGAATGCCTGGACGACCTGCCAGACCAGGATCAGTCCGAAGAAGTGGTGCGGATCAAAGTGCTTGAAGCGCACAAAATCCTCATGGGCCTGAACGACACCAATCGTGAAGCGTTCCATGATCTGGTGAATGCGCTCGAACGCCATTGATCCCCTGTAGGAGCGAGCTTGCTCCGGGCGGCGTTCCGACGATGGCGTCCGCAAGAACCCCGCATCAACAAAAAAGGGCGAACCTGTGAGGGTTCGCCCTTTTTGCATCACACCCACTCAGATCACAGCTTGGCCTGCAACAACGCCTCAAGCTTCTCCTGATCCCGCGCGAACTGACGAATCCCCTCAGCCAGCTTCTCGGTCGCCATCGCATCTTCGTTGGACAACCAGCGGAACTGCGCCTCGTTGAGGCTCAGGCGCGCTTCACCGGCATGGCCCGGCACCAGTTTGCGCTCCAGCTTGCCGGTATCCGCCGCCAGCTTGTCGATCAGGTCCGGGCTGATAGTCAGGCGGTCGCAGCCGGCCAGATGCTCGATCTGGCCCAGATTGCGGAAGCTCGCCCCCATGACCACGGTCTTGTAGTCATTGGCCTTGTAGTAGTTGTAGATGCGCGTCACCGACTGCACGCCCGGATCATCCGCGCCGGTGTAGTCGTTGCCGTTGGCTTTCTTGTACCAGTCGTAGATGCGGCCTACGAATGGCGAAATCAGGAACACCCCGGCATCGGCGCAAGCGGCTGCCTGGGCGAAGGAGAACAGCAGGGTCAGGTTGGTCTGGATGCCTTCCTTTTCCAGGATCTCGGCAGCGCGGATGCCTTCCCAGGTGGACGCGATCTTGATCAGCACACGGTCGCGGCCAATACCGGCCTTGTCGTACAGCTCGATCAGGCGATGCGCACGCTTCAACACGGCGTCAGTGTCGAACGACAGGCGTGCATCCACTTCGGTGGAAATACGGCCCGGGATCACTTTCAGGATTTCTTGCCCCACGGCCACGCCAAAACGGTCGCTGGCCAGGCCCACATCGCCCTTGCAGTCATTGACGCTGGCGTTCAGCAGCCCGGCATACGCCGGAATGGCCGCGGCCTTGAGCAGCAGGGAAGGGTTGGTGGTGGCGTCCACGGGTTTAACGCGAGCGATAGCTTCGAAGTCGCCGGTGTCGGCAACCACGGTGGTCATTTGCTTAAGTTGTTCCAGCTTGGAAGTCATGGGCGTGCTCTGTCCTATGGGTCTGATGACATTACCCGAGCGCTGACAGCCACTCAAGGGCGTGTACGTGTATCGATGGCCCCTGCGGCAACAACCTGAAGACAGGTGTTTGAAAGGTGGGGCGCGGTGTCGATAAATAGGATGCCAGGCGGGCTCACAGGTTCAACTCATCTGACGGTTAACGCCTTGCAACCAGATCATCTGACTGCTGAATCCTCTGATAACGCTCGCCGCACCTTACGTGTAATTACCGATATTGTTGAAGTCTATATAGTTCGATTGCAGGCTCAATAATTGTTATAAAAAGTCACTTAATACTCTGCTCAAGTTAGTCTTCGCGCTAACAACTGTAATGTTATCTGGCAGATGTTTTGATCGTTAGAATACGTCCAGTACATACATGGAATAAAGTGTAATGTGATAATCGGAAATGTGTTTGTAGAAATAACTTCACCACGTGAAGAGGTATATGTTTTTGGATGCGTTTGATGATTTGATGCTTGGCTACGCACTAAAAAAATTGACCGACGTGTTTGAAGAAATCGAGGAGGTTTCGAAAAACACCGCTTCGGACAAGGCAACGTGCGTGCTGGGTATCAGACAATCCAAAGCGGCAAAAAAAATCCCCGTCTGGCTGGGGCGTCTGAGAGGCAGCACCCCTTATCAAGTCACGCATGTCCTGATCGATCAGATGCACGCCTCTCGAAAACTCAACCGCGACCTGCGCTTCGCGGCACAAGCTGCTTTGCTGGAAGCCCTGATAGAGGACGGACTGGCAATGCACATCGCGAGCTATTCGGTGGTTGTCGTAGAGAATCGCCTGAAGTGCTTTTCGGATCGATGAGCGTTGTATCTACTGAACACGCACCCAGTGTCCATTGCACTGGAAAATTGCACGAGGCGTGAGGAAGTAGATTGGTGTCAAAACTGTACATCGCACAATACGCCGGCATCACCGTCATGCTTCCAGCGGCCATGGTCGTCGTCGGTTGGCTGTGGTGCATGGCATCCAGAAAGCTCGCGCTCTTATGGCTAGGCGTACTGTTCGTGGCCTATTTTGTCGTAGGTCTGAGTAAAGTGCTGTTCAAGGGCTGGGGAATCGGCCTGGAAAGCCTGAATATCGCGGTCATCAGCGGCCACGCAATGAACGCCTGCCTGGTGTCGACCGTTGTCCTGAGTTTGCTATTGCGCCAACTGGATCATCGCCTTCGATGGCTGGCACTGGGTGCCGGGCTGCTGTCGACCTGGTGGTTCAGCGTCCAGTATGTCGGTCAGACGATTCATCCTCTGCCGGAAGCGATTGCCGGGGCGGTTGTGGGGTCAATCGCGGCGTGCGTATTTCTTTTCAGGCTGGAGCGAAAGGAAATCCGCAAAATTCCCCGCACGGCCCTCATGCTAGGGCTCGCGATTATCATGCTGAGTACGAGTCTTCCAAAATATACAGCCGAGAGGCTCTTGAACTCTTTCGCCGTCACTCTTTCGGGGGCAGAAAAGGCATTCATGCAGCCTCAGTGGCGCACTCGCGGAGAATCGTCAAGGTTGTAGCTTTTGCATCGATTGTGAGTTCTGGCGAAGTGGCGTCACCAGAATTCACTACTATTTTTTCTCTTCGATCCGATCCAGCAGCTCTGCAGTTTTTTTCTGCATCAGTGCTATATCGCCACGACTCTCAACCTTCAACAGGATCTCGCTCTGCGCTGGGCAGATCTTGAAGCGCCATTCAGTGAACGTCAGGCTCAGGCCGTCACTGTCATCCACATCCAGTGCTTCACTGGCATACAGCGCCCGCAAGTACTCGAGTAGCGCAATGGGATTGCCGACCATGCGCCGAATATCACCCGAGGAAGGAAAGAGCCCGATGCGCTCCACCAACAACTTTGGCTGTGGGGTGATAGTGGAGGGAGCACTTTCGTATGTCCGCAACCAGGCCATCAATCCACTGTTGCCCTCGGTGAACTTCTGCCCCAAAACCATGTTGCCCGGTGCAAAAGGGTCCAGCGATTTATAGACAGAGTCGATCGGTGATCCGGAAGCGTTCATAGTGGTCTGCCTTGAAAAAGTTTATGGCCGCTCAAAAAATGCGGCACCCAAGAGCAAAAAAAAGCGTGGCCATGCTCCCTTGTAGGAGCTGGCTTGTCGGGTCGCCGCATCGCAGCGATGGTCGATAACGATAACGCGTGTGAACCGGATAAACGCGGCGTACTTGAGTCCATCGCCAGCAAGCTGGCTCCTACAGAGAACTACATTCGCCTGAGTGACGTTTACAGGCCTTTCTTATACAAAACCGCATAACAGAAATGGGTGGCGTCGATTCAGTGCCTTGATGTTTTCAGGCGTGTTGTCGCTATGCCCACGCAGAAGCCATGGTCTTAAGTGCCAGGGAACCCGGCGGACTGTTTGACGGGCTGCACCCAACGCCACGCAATCAAGCCGAGCAACACACCGACAGCATTGGCCAAGGCGTCGTAAGGTGATGCCGTGCGCAGCGGCATCAGTGCTTGTGCATATTCGATCAGGATCCCCGTCAGCAGACAGCCCAAGGCAATCCAGTGCGCCTTGACCCGCAGGAAGGCCAGCCGGCAACTAAAAGCCAACACGAAAAAACCAACCAGGTGATGCAGCTTGTCTTCCTGGGCAAAGGCTTCGGGAATCGGTTGCGCTCGCAAAGCGGCGGTCAGCAAAACCAGACAAACGCTGATGAAAAGCAGCGTGCGTATCCTTTGGGACAGTTGTGTGAAACCCAGGAGTAACGAACTCATTCGGTGATTTTCTCAAAGTTTTTATAGAACGCATCTTTGTCGCGGCCATTGGTCATTGTGTACAGCGAATATTGGCGGTTAAGACGCGCGCCACCATCGCGGGTCAAAGGAGCCCAGACCAGATTGGCGCGACGCATCGTGGAAACGCTCATCAACTCGTCGAAGGGGACCGAGATATAGATACCTTTGTCGAAGCTACCCTCGCCGAACTCTTCTGCCGAGGCCGTGGTGCGGGTGACCCATCCACCGAACCTCACACCGTTACTGAACTCATGCGACACATCAAACGTGGCACCCCAATCGCGCGCCAGGTAACGCCCAACACTGACCGCCGCCTGCAAATCGAACGGCAGTTCGGTATAGGTGGTGATGTGACCGGTCACGGTCTTGTAATCGCGCAGACCAAAACCCTGGTCAAAGTCACGCTGGCGTACATAGTTCAAATCAGCACCCAGGGCCCAGCRCTCGCCCATGGGGCGGTACAGCAATTCACCCCCGACCCCGGCGAACATTGACTCCAGATAACCGCCATACACCATGCCAAACAAGTCTTGATCCAGCTGCTTGGCATGGTTGAGCTGAAATGTCGGCATCGTTACATCAGAGGTGATGACGTACTTGCGCAAATCGGTCCGCACTCGGGGCAGGTTGCTCGGTGCGTCGTACGTGAACTTATCAAAGTTGTTCAGCAGATTGGTGCTGATGACCCCGCTCGTCCACGTGCTGCGGGTAAAGCGGTATTCTGCGTCCACATCAGCGGTCAGCTGGTACAGCATGCCGTCGGGACCGCCAATGTTTTGCTTGTAACCCAAGCCGATACCATAGGTAAAACGCTCGAGGGCCTGGGTGTACAACGTGTTTTCAATGTGCGGCGTGGCCCGGTTCAATTCGGTGGTGCGGTGCAGGTCTGTAAGGTCTTGTTGGTTGTTCACCACGGCCCGGAAGGTGTCGCGCGGCACACTGGTTTCTACCACAGGCATGTCGTAACGCTTGTTCACCATCGTGAACCAGTCGATTTCGTCATTCGCGCTGTTGTCCAGAATCCGGCTGGCCCGGCCCACGCCTTTGGCGGAGTAGAAATAGCGCGACTGCTCGCCATACACAATCAGCTCGGAATCGCGCTGAGCAATACGCTCGACCTTATAACCTGCGTTGTTTTCCAGTCGTTTGGAAACCCCCGCCCAGTCGACCTGATCGAGCGGCGTGGTTGGCTCGCGTGCCGGCAGCGCTTCGACAGCGGGGTCGTAGCGCTTGGCTGGCGCCTTGCGGCTGGCGAAATTGGTATGAAAAGTAATACCGAACAACGCGGTGTTGCCGCGCTCCCAACCTGCGCTCAAATCGACTGAGTCACTCAGCTTGAACACCGCCCCGATGTTGATGGGCGAGTCCTGCTTCAGGCTATTTTTCAGCGGCTCGTGCTCGTAGTCGTTACCGTCGAACTCGAGTTTCAAGCTCAAGGGCGACCAGGGCGTCTGATAGGCCACGCCGCCAAACAACGCGGGCGAGCCTCGAAAATACGAGTTGGTATTGACGTCGCCCGTGTCCGAGTTTACCGGGCGTGTATCAAAGCGCTCATCAAGGTACCCCAGCGGGTTTTCGAAATCCCCGCGGTTACCGATGTAGCCCCAGGCAACGCCCAGGCTGAAATCCAGATCGTAGTAACGTTTGTTCGCCACAATGTATTCGCTGGAGAACAGGCCGGTGCCCCCAATATCCCGAAAACCGAGCGCGACCTCGGGCAACCAGTGGCTTTCTCGCCAGAGGCGGGCTTTGGCATCGACCGCCTTGTCTTTATAGCTCTGGTCGCCACTTAATGACTCGGGCCCGTATTTACGGTCGCTGATAGCGGTATAGCGAAAGCTGCCTTCCAGCCAATCAAGGGGCTGTATTGAAATGCTATAGCGCGAATATGGGTCGGTCCGGTTGGCGTTCAGGCTGAATTCGCCGGCGGGCGCCATCCGTGCGGTGGGGGTTTGCAGCAAACCCACGCCACCGAAATCATTCTGGGTAAAACGCGGCTCTCCATGAGCCAGGCTGTAGGGCAACAACACTACGGCGGCAAAACGTAACTTCAAGGGGCCACCTCGGGCAGCGGTTGGGTGGCGAGAAACTGGGCAAGCTGCTCGTTCAAGTCGGGTGTGGGCAGGTCCGGATCATCGTTGCGCACGGGCACCAGAATCGTGCTGCCTGCGGCGGCAAACACCCCGCCTTCGTTGTTCCAGGCGGCGTTGCCGACTCTCCTGACCTGGCCATCGGGCTGAATCAGCCACAGGTAATCGGCATCTGCATCGGTCACCGGCAGACAACTTTCAAGATATTCCTGGACGGGCTGCAGGGCGCGATAAGGCAGTGCGCAGGGCTGTTCAACGGCGCCCACCACAGTGACCGTAGTCGGGCGTACAGGGTAAGTCAGCCGGTCGCCGTCACTGAGCGAGTAATTGCGGGCGAACGCAACCTCCAACGCCACGGGGTCGAGCACCGCGACTCTGCGGCCGGTAACGGGCAGTCGGCTGACCTCTTCCAACAGGCGCGCAGCCAAGGCTGCAAGGCTGCTTTTTTCTTCAAGCAAGGCCCCACGTTGCAGCAATTTCAGATCGAACAGCACACCGGCTTTAAGGCGGATTTGCTGCTCCACCAGTGGCTGGTGCAGCCAGGCGGCGGCCAGCCAGTAACTTTCGGCGTTCGGGCGTCCCTGGCTGACGGCATCGAGCAAGCGTGCACCTGGCACGAACGCGAAGGAACCGGCGTTTTTCACATCACCCGTGACCGTGACAGCGGCCTGAGTCATCGCAGAACTGGCCAGCAACAGGCAGGCCGACAGCGTTTTCGAATATCTCACCGAGCCATCTCCCGGTCAGGGCGCAATTGCACAATCTTCAAGAAAAGTTCCGGCGTGAGATGTTGTTCGCTCTGCAGGATCAAGCCATCGTCAGGCCTGACCCAAAAACGGTTGGTGGCCTTGAATCCCAGCTCGGGTATGTCGATGCGTTCGTCTATGCGCTGCAACGCATAGTCCTTGTCCAGGATGGTGACGGTTTCGATGGCCTGTCGACTGAAACGACTGTTGACCGCCAGCCCGACCCGCGGCCCCTGATAGACATCTATCCAGCGGGTACTGCTGTAACCATCGGGCAATCGCTGCAAGCCAAGCTTGAACGGCGACTCGCCGTCGAAGCGCGTGCCGTCGAGATTGATGCCCAGGCCGACGCTGCGCACGACCAGACCGTCGCGCATCAACAACACCTGTTTGCCGGAGGCGACCCAGAACTCCAGGTCGCCCTGCTGGCGTAGCTTGGCCAACACACCGTCGCTTTCCTCCGTGGTGACCTTGATCTGCGCATAGGGCACGGCCTCCACTTGCGCCGCAGTCAATTCCAGCGACGGGGCGCCCAGTGTGGAGGCTTTAAAGGTATCCAGGGACGCCTGCATCAACGGATTACAGCCACACAGCAGTAATCCCACCGCCAGGCATGAGCTGTTACGCAAAGTTTTCAAAGCGGCTCAAACCTTATCGACTGCTGGCTTCACTGAGATTGTTTGTGGCCGCTGCTCCGGTACCCAGGACAACGGCAGATGGCAGCAACTGGCTGATCAAGCGGTTCCAGCGGGTCACGCCTGCAGGGCCGACGTAGACAATGTCCTGGGGTTGCAGATCGAAGCGGCTGGCGATAGCAAACGCGGTAGGCGATTCGGCGTCCAGTTGAAAGACTTTTGCCGGCTCGGTTTCAAGGTTCTCGGCACCTCGAATGACATACAGCGCATTGCCGTTGGAGGTGGCCTGGTTAAGTCCACCGACCGTTCCGACCGCATCCGCCAGGTTCATCCGGTTGATTTTGAACGTGAGCGCCCGAGGCTGGCTGACCTCACCCATGACGTAGATCTTTTTCCGGTCGTTGTAGGGCAGGTACAACTGATCGCCGTCTTTCAAATAGACGTTATGCAACTGCGAGCCTTTGCTGTTAAGCGAGTCCAGGTCGAGTGGATACTCACGTCCGTCCCGGGTCAGTGTCAGGCCGGCAAGGTCGGCATTCAATGGATCGACAGTAGCAGTGCCCATGGCTTCGACGACACTGAGCGGCGAAGTGGTAATGGGTTGTTGACCGGCTTTTAAAATGGCACCGGAAATAACGACTTTTTGACTGGCAAAGCGCAAAACACTCAAGTCAACCTGGGGGCTGTCGACGAATTGAGTCAGGCGCTCGGCAATAAAACCGCGTAGCTCCTCGATGGTTTTGCCTTCGGCATGAATATTGCCGATATAGGGGTAAAACATGGTGCCGTCCGGGCGTACCAGGCGACCGTTCGCATCAATTTGCTGTTGCGCACCCGATGGTGCAGTCAACTCCGGATGGTCCCACACGGTGATGTACAACACATCATTGGCGCCAATCCGGTAAGCCCCCGGCTTGAACGCCAACAACTCGGCGGGCACCGAGGCTTGCACTTTTGTCGCCGCGTTCTGGGCAATCAGTTTGGGCGTTATCGGAATCAGCTCGATCCGACTGCTTTCCGGTGAGCCATCACGGCCGATCTGGCTGGTATCCAGGTGTTGACCGGGTGAGAACATACAGCCTTGCAGGGCAATACCTGCAAGCACAGCGAGCGACAAACTACGAATCATGATTGAGGACACTTGTGGAGGGAACACATCAGAACGGAACCACCCGGATTGCTCCGGGTGGTAGAAGGCTATCGACCTCGCGGTGCGCTTAGTGAGTACCGGTGGTGCCAGTGGTGCCGGTAGTGCCAGTAGTGCCGCCGTCATTGTTGCTTCCGCCACCACTGGATGACACCGCAGCGGCTCCGGCGATAACCGCAGCGCCGATGCCCAGAGCAGTCCCTGTGGTCAGGCTGCCCACGAGAGGGGTGTTCAGACTCAAAGGAGCGTTTGCTGCGGGTTTTGCAGGTGTGCCTGGAGCAGAAGACCCTGTGGAAGGCTCAGCGGCGAAAACGGAGGCACTTAAAGAAAGCATTAGGGCGGAAGCAAGTAGTTTGGTCATGGTAGATTCCTTTTTGATGCATCGTCGGTATTGGCGGTGAAACTAAGAAGCGAGCGTGCGAGGCCAAAAACTCTGAGCGTCCAGTAACGTTAAGGATAGTATTGATTCGAACTCGATGAGAGTTGACCTCTGGGTCATTCCTCAGTGAGATTTATCTTGCGATTATTGCCTCAAGAATACCTGTGTAGGATGTCTAACAGGTCTGACGTTTTCTAACGCACTCGCTGTTTCTAACAATTGTTATTGGGTATGTGGTGCGGATGTCATGTTCGCGCCTGATTGCTACGCCATACGAACGATGCTACTGGCCATAACCTTGCGGGTTAGCAGCTTGCCAACGCCAAGTGTCGGTCATCATTTCCGGCAACCCGCGCTTGGCCTTCCAGTTCAATTCATTGGCGGCTTTTGTGGGGTCGGCCCAGCACTCGGCAATATCACCGGGGCGACGCTCAACCAATTTGTAAGGCACGGCTCGGTCACTGGCCTGCTCGAATGCCCGAATCATTTCCAGCACGCTGTAACCGATACCGGTGCCCAGGTTCCAGATGTTTACCCCGGTTTTTTGGAGGATTGTCCGTAGCGCACTCAAATGCCCGTCGGCCAGATCCTGCACGTGGATGTAGTCGCGTACCCCGGTACCATCCTGCGTCGGATAATCGGCGCCGAACACGGATAGCTGCTTGAGCTTGCCAATGGCCACCTGGCTAACATAGGGCAGGAGGTTATTCGGCAGGCCATTGGGATCTTCGCCAATCAGCCCGCTTTGGTGCGCGCCCACCGGGTTAAAGTAGCGGAGCAGGGCAACGCTCCACCGCGGGTCCGATTTCGCCAGATCCTGCAACAGATCCTCGACCATCAGCTTGGAGCGACCATAGGGATTGGTCGGCACGCCAGTGGGGAAATCCTCCCGGATCGGCATCTGCGTCGGCTCGCCATACACCGTGGCGGAAGAGCTGAACACCAAATTGTAAACTCCGGCGTTGGCCATTGCCTGGCACAAGGTGACACTGCCTGCGACATTGTTGTCATAGTAGTCGAGTGGTTTGCGGACACTTTCCCCCACCGATTTCAAACCGGCGAAATGTAATACCGCGCTGATCCTCTGCGAGATGAACAACTCATCCAGCAAGGCGTGGTCACGGATATCGCCCTGAATGAACAAAGGCGCCTTGCCGCAAATCCGTGCGACCCGCGACAGCGACTCCGGTGAGCTGTTGCAAAGGTTGTCCAGCACCACCACCTCGTAGCCGGCCTCGAGCAGGGCCAAGGTGGTGTGGGAGCCGATATAGCCGGCACCGCCGGTCACCAAGATTTTGTAAGTCATGCCGCCGAGCCTCGAACTAATGAATTTTGAGTAGATGTGTAGGCCAGTAGCATTTCACTGTGCATACGCTCTGGGGCAAAACGCTGTAAGGCTTTCTCTCGGGCTGCTTTACCCATTTTTTTTCGTAATTCCATATCGGATATGAGCCGTTGGGTTTTTTTGGCCATATCGTCTGCCGTCTTACAAACAAAACCGGTTACACCATCAACCACAACATCTCTGCATCCCTCAACATCTGGGACAACAGCTGGTAAACCTGATGCTTGCGCCTCCATCAAAGACAATGGCATGCCTTCCCATAATGAAGTCATTACAAATAAATCGGATGCTCTGAGAAAATCAGCAACTTGATCCCTGGATACCCAGCCGGTGACATTCAGATTTTCAGGTAGTACTCCATCTACGAGTAACTCATTTTCCAGTTCACCACCGCCAATCCAAAGGAAGCGTGCGGAGTCGTTTTTTAGTTTCAGCGCAAGGTCACGAAAAGCGGATGGGTTTTTCGGGTAACACAGACGACCAGAGGTGCTGATCAAACAACTGGTACCACCACCACCACCAGTGGCATGCTTTACGAGGTCCAAGGGGATACTGTTCTCGACCAATAAAGATTTTTTCTGCCCTGCACCTTTTATAGCATGCTCAAGCTCGCTCTGAGAGCAGGCTACTGTTGTGCCGCCAAAATAGGAGCTTAGTCTTTCAATTAATGAGAAAACATGGCGTTTGTTTTTACTTATATCCTTTCGCAGGAAAGAAAAGCCGTGAGGCGTATAGAAGCAAGAGTTTGATCTCCCTGCGAATCGGCAAGCAATACGACCTAGCACACCTGCCTTGGATGAGTGTAGGTGAATTACATCAGGCTTTATTTTACGTATTAGCTTAAATATTTTGATTAGCGCTAATATGTCCTTGAATGGTGAAATATTGGTCACCATCGTCAACTCAAAACGCTCTATCGGAGCGAGAAATAAATCCGCTAGCTGCAATGAGGTCGGTGTATCTGGACGCACAGAGTGAATGATGGTCACTGCGTGGCCATCGGCAGTTTGGAGAGCAGCTAATTGCTGGATTATATTGAGGACGCCGCCGCCAAGCGCTTCAGTAATATGTATTATGCGCATTTAAATAACTCGATATTGATGATGGCYTTTCGGTACTCTCTTGCTGCCGCTGAACTGTTTTATAAAATTAAGCGCTCTTGGTCTTAAGTGATACAGTCCGGTAGAGTTTTTTCCATTCAGCAACGGCTGCGTTTAATGAAAAATATGAAATAACTCTTTGTCTTGCCGCCTTACCGGCTATTTCTTTTTCGTCTTTAGATAGTAAAATGGCCTGTTCAAGGCCACGGGCCAAAGCTTGAGCGTCAGCAGGCGGAATAATGAATCCACAGTCACCTAAAAACTCTTTTGGCCCCCCGCAATTTGTGGCGACCACGACCCTTTCGCACGCCATCGCTTCCCCTACGACTAACGGAAACCCTTCATATGCTGATGACAAAACGAAAACATCTGAAGCACTTAATAAAGCAGGAATGTCATTTCTCGCGCCAAGAAGTTTAATCTTGTCTGTCATTTCAAGCGCGGCAATTGTTGACTCAATTTCATTTCGAAGAGGACCGTCACCCACTAGAAGAAGTATTCTTTTTTCTTCTTTTAATTGCGAGAAGGCTGTGATGAGGTTCTTATGGTCTTTTTGTGGATGGAATCTGCCAATATTAATAAAGACACTAGTATCTTTATCCAGGCCCAATGAGTCTCTTATAGATTTTCTATCTGCAAGGTTAAAATGGAAGAGTTGTGTGTCGATGCCGTTATGAACTGTTGAAATTCTATGGGCAGGCGCAGCCTTTAACCGTACAAAAGCATCAACCGCCTCCTGACTGACATTGGTTGTTTTTGAAGCGAGCCTGTCAGTAATTCGGTAAGCTAATGCGTGAAAGAAACCACCTTCGTTGGTGTTGTGGGCAGTGCAAATTAGTGCATTTGGAAGGCAAAATAATCGATAAATTCTAGCTAGGATATTGGCATGAAACATATGGCTGTGAATCACATCTGGTTTAAAGTTCCTAAGAGTTTTGATGATCGTATATGCGGCAACTAATTGCGACCAAGGGTTTTTTTTCATCATCAGGCTATATATTTTAATCGTTTGATCTTTTGGTGTGACTATGGTTTCACCGGTCAAGGAAATCAGGATAATCTCATCGTCTTGGCTTTTAAATTCGTCAATTAGGGCGGAAACTTGCTTTTCTGCGCCACCTAATCCAAGGCCTGTAATGATAAATGCCAATTTCAATTTTGAATTCCTTTTTTAAGTTCAATCAACCAAAAAGCATTTAATTTTATTTGAAAAGTCCAAATGATTTTCGGCATATTCTCTGATTTTTGAAGGGTGACATTGTTTGCTCTGGAGCTTGGCGTACCAATCGATTATCTTAAAAACTTCCGCTGTCTCATTATTGTTTTTAACTTCAAAAACAAAATCTGGCTTTGGGTCGAAATCCAGATCGTATCCAGCCGTAACGAAAGGCATTCCTCGCGCCGTGTACTCTCTGGACTTTAAATCCGAGGCTGCTTCTAGCCCTTTTCGGTACAGGCCCAAGGATGCTACCGCAACATGCGCCCTTTCAAACTCAGCATCGAGTGCTACTCCGCTCAAAAAACCCTTGAATTCTATCAAGTCGGTTATGTTCAAATCTTTTGCAAGAAGCGCCAGTTGATTGCGAGCATCACCATCACCGACGATTATGAATCTCGCTTTTTGGTTTGTTATTTTCAGGTGATCGGCTACTCCTCTAATTATGCGGTCAAAGCCATGCCAGTCTGCCAGTGAGGCGACGCCGATGAAGACAAACTCGTCGGCAGGCCAAGAGGGGCGCAGCATAGAAATAGGTACGCTGGCCACATGAATACCGTTGGCTGAAAGCAAGGTCTTATTTTTAACGCCAAATGTGAAATATTTTGATTCAGGAGCATATTGGATTATCCGATTAGCTGGAAGCAAAGCCCAGGGAAAGCTCATCAGTACAATAGCTTGCCTCAATATTGTTTGCGTAAAACCTATATCGGTGCGCGTCTTTATTTCATTAAGGATAGTTGTGTTTGGTGTCGGAATGTCGATAACTATTTTTTTTCCCTGCACACGCTTTGCTAATAGCACTGGCGCTAATATCGACATCAAGTATGGAAAGGATCTTACAATTATGATATCTGCATCAGAGCGAATTATTTCCCAGATAAAAGAACAAACACCCTTCATTCCATTAGGCTTGATCAACTTTACGCTTGCATTGAAATTACTCTCTTGCAAAGCCAAAGCAGTTTGTTTTATTTTTTTTGATATGCCCAAATATAGGGTCTCGTCAAAATATACAATATAGTCTATTTTTTTCATGGAAATATTCTGGAAGCGGCTAATAAAATGTGGGCTGGTGGTTAAGCCTGTGCCCACGACTGCTGGTAAAATCACCTTGCTGAATTGCAAAGGAGTTGAATTCAGTTTTTACGACAGCCTGGCTTTATGCGTACCAATAGGGAAAAACCAACCATGAGCCAAGAGTAGTTATATACATAAGACCTGGAAAAAACAATTTGTAAAGCTATGTATATTATTAGCATTGTAAGCGTTGTTTTTGCTTGCTTGGTTAAATCATGATTTAAAAGTGTTGTTGTTGGGAATAATATAAAAAAATAAAGTGCTAATATAAAGCCGAGCAATCCATAAACCTGCCAAAAGGATAGTATATTGTGTATGTATGCGCCATGCGTTCCTAGGTCTATAACAATTTTTTCGTAACCCCCTAGTATCGGATTGTCAAGAATATGCTGAAGTCCGTATTTAAGTTGTATTCCTCGCTCAATATAGGACCCGTCAGAGGAGTAGTCTTTGGTGAACAATACCTGCATTCTTTCATCTGTTGAGAGTAGCTCGGCTGCAAATGGCGCGAGTACAAAGGCACACACTCCCAATATAATCAGGTATAGGATTTTTTTGCTCGGCTGGGAGTATAGTGTATAACCTAAAACTGCGGAAAATAGGGTGCACGCCATTGATGATCTTGATTGTAGTGTGAATAGCATGAAGAGGCTGGCAGCTAGAATTGAAGTTGATTTTAGAATATTTTTGCTAGAGCCAATAGCTATTATTGAAATTATTGCATATGCATCGGAAAGTCCTAGGTAAATGCCTATGGATTCCTTTGGAATTTTTGATAAATCTATTTTTAATCCATCAGGGCTGATGTTCGATAGGTGAAAGATGGTTATTGCCAGCCAAGCTGCAGTCAAGAGGCTTTCATTGTCATGTTTGATTATCAATTTGCCAATATAGATTCCGCAAATCAGCCAGACAATGTAATAAATGAAATATGTAAAATTAAATAAAAATAAACTTCTGCCAAGATTGTCGTTTCTGTCGCCAAGAGAGAAATAAACAAGCTGAGTAATTAGGATGTATGCAAGAAATAGAGCAATTACTATTACAGGTGCTCTGTTTTCCCTAGAGAATATTGTTTTTTTTATATATCTTGCCTTTTCAGAAAAGACGGTCACTGCCAGCGTGCTTGCAAAAAGCAAAGACAGGTAAGCCTCGGGCATTGTACCTATTAGTGTCATATAGATATAAATGGGGCTGAATACCAAGCAAAATATATAGACTAAACTACCTGCGGAAATAAACCTGATCATATGTTGGTCGTCGTTCTCTTTGCAAACGAGGCGTAGCGCTTGGCTTCTGCAATGATCGCCTCTGGGGTTTGATACGTGTTGTGACCGCGGTGCAAACCGACCTCATGGCCACTTGAGTGAATACGGCGCATCAGTTTGCGGTTTGCCGGGTGTTCAGGCTCATAGTCAGCGTCTTTACTCGGGGGCGGTGCGGCCACAGAGGAAGTACTGACCAAACCATGACACTCGGAGGCATTCTTGATCCAGTCGAAGGTGTTAACTGGATCAACTGGATGCAGTTGTGCGACTGTTGAAGCATGCCCAAGGCACCAGCAGAGCGCTGCATGGCCAGCCATGCCACGTACTACTCCCTTGGCAGAGCCAAATCCATAACGACTTGGCTCATCCACATAATAGGAAACCTATATGCTGAATTATTGATGTTGCTTGAACCTCAGCTCAGGACGATAAAATAAAATTTCCGCATGACGAAAAATAAGGCTTTTGCTTGACTCGAGTTGGGATGGGTTTAATTTTTATAGCATTAATTGAGTTTGTTAAAGATATATGAAAATGTAATGCCAAGTGTGGCCCAGCCACAGATCAACGGGATGGAGCCCTTCATTGTAGATATATATTTAAGGCCTCCGACTCCTGCTTGAGCAGTAAACACTCTAAAGCACACAATATAGAAAACAGCGCCAGACAGCGCATAACACTCAGAAACATAAGCAGAGTCCAGATAGACCGCGGCCGCAACACTTCCGACTCGAAGAAATAACCCCCACAATGTCAAGCCAAGCATCAGGCGCTGGCGATTGACTATGTGCATAACCATTGATATTGGCGAGGATATAAACTGAAAGACTATCCATGGAGTCATCCATGCTGCTAGAACGCCGGCACGACGCCACTCTTCGCCAAACACAAGCGAAAAAATATCTGGAGCCACAATCCCTGCGAATATAAGCGGTCCGGCACCACTCTTGATAAGACCATTCAGTGTTTTAGAAGTGAATTCCGCTAGGTTCCCTTCTCTATGTTCACTTGGTCCGCGTGCCAAGTAAACTTGTGCAATAGCACTCCCCAAAAGCCCTAGTGGTGCTTGGAGTACTTTCATAGCTAACATTAAACACCCGGCTTCTGAGCCCAGTGCAACTGAGGCTATAATTATGATTGGGAGTTGAATTCCTATCGTATTGGCCAATGCATCCAAGGTAGAGTACTTTGGGAAGTTATCGTAAGCCTTAAAGAGGCGGCGCATCTCACTAAGACTGATGGACTTAAATGTTACCTGGTCTTGTGAAAATGCGCTTCTACCTAGGCGAATGATGCCGGCGCCACTGCTGAGTATTTGTCCCAAGACTAAGCCCAAAGGTGTATACCCTATCCAACCAAAACCAATCTGGGTACTCGCGCCGGAAATGGACTGCTCCATACGACTACTGGCTATTGTTGAAAATCTCTTTTTTCGCGTTGCCCAGAACTGTAATGCACTGTAGGAACTTGATAGAGCAATCCCAAATRGTAGTAGCCACAGATAATGAATAAGCTCAGGTTGAGCGGTTAAGCGAGCTATTTCATGTGGAAATAAAAAGACAAATACTCCAGCAAGCAAAGAGATGGAGGCGGAACTGATTAAAGATATTGCTAGAAGATTCGCAGCATCAGTATCATGCTCCGGAATAGGAATTGCGATATCTAAACGCAAGCAAGCAGATACAGAAGTAATTCCTAATATTGCCGCATACACGGCTAGTATGCTGAAGTCTTCCGGTGCATACAGCCGTGTAAGTAGTGGTAATACCAAAATCATAATAGCTTGCGCGCAAGCAGTACCGCTTACAAGGACTAAAATTGATTTGATATAGTTGCTTTTTTTGATTTCATTGATTCTATTTGTCAACATTTCGGCAGGGCTTTCTTCGTCAACATATCTATCATGTCCGTGCTTTCTTTAAGGGCTGCCAAAATTTGACGCTGTTGTTCTTCGATCAAATATGGGTGCATAGGCAAGCTAAGCACCTCATTAGCAATTCTGTCACCCTCGGGCAAATTAACAGAGCTATCGAAGACGGCTGGCTGTTTATTAAGAGGAATTGGATAATGCACAGCGCTGGGTATGCCGGCTTTATTTAGTGCTAATTGAGTGTCTTCTCTGTTTTTTACAAGGATGGTGTACTGTGCATAAGCGCTAATATTGAACTGCTCTATATGAGGAGGGGATATAAAGCTGTTTTCATTTAGCATTCGATCATAGATCTGCGCAACTTGTTGCCTCAGTTCGACCTCCTCATTAAAGATCTCTAGCTTGGGCAGGAGGATGGCGGCTTGCAGGGTATCCAGGCGGCTGTTCACGCCGACGCGGATATGGTGATACCGGCGGTCTTGGCCATGGCGAGCGATCTGGCGCAGCACCTTTGCCAGTTCTTCGTCGTTGGTGAAGATGGCACCACCATCGCCGTAGCAACCCAGCGGTTTGCTGGGGAAGAAGCTGGTGCAGGCGACGGTGCTCAGGTTGCAGGAGCGTTTGCCCTTGTAGGTGGCACCGAAACTCTGCGCTGCATCTTCGATCACCGGAATGCCGTATTTGGTGGCAATGGTATTGATGGTGTCGAAGTCGGCACACTGACCATAAAGCGATACGGGGATGATTGCCTTGGTGCGCGGGGTGATGGCGGCTTCTAAAAGTCGTGGATCTAAGTTGTAGGTTCGTGGGTCAATATCGACATACACAGGCTTGGCACCGAGTAGGGCCACGGTTTCAGCTGTAGCGATATAGGTGAAGCCGGGGGTTATGACTTCATCGCCTGGACCGATGCCAAAGGCCATCTGGGCGATTTGCAGCGCATCGGTGCCGTTGGCGCAGGTGATGCAGTATTTGGCTCCGACGAAGTCTGCGAGCTTTTCTTCCAGCTCAGCCACTTCCGGGCCGAGGATGTATTGGCCATGGGCAAGCACGCGCTGAATGCCTGCGTCGATCTTGTCCTTGATGCGGACTTGCTGGGTTTTCAGGTCGATAAATTCGATCATTTACTATGCATCCACTTTGCTTAGGGTGTTACCGCTCAGTACATAGCGGGTATCGCTGTTCGGGCAGACGACTTCGCCATCACCCGTTACCGGCAGCTCCAGTTGTTCGCCAAACTCGCTCATCCAGCCGATCTGCCTGGCTGGTACGCCGACCATCAGGGCGAAGGCCGGCACATCCTTGTTGACTACAGCACCTGCGCCGACGAAGGCGTATTCACCGATGGTCACGCCGCATACGATGGTGCAGTTGGCGCCGAGGGTGACGCCTTTCTTCACCAAGGTGTCGCGATACTGGTCTTTGCGTTCGATCAGCGAGCGCGGGTTGTAGACGTTGGTGAAGACCATGCTTGGGCCACAGAACACGCCTTCTTCGAGGGTGACGTTGTCGTAGACGGAGACATTGTTCTGCACTTTGCAGTGATCGCCGATCACCACCTGGTTGCCGACGAACACGTTTTGGCCAAGGGATACGCCCTGGCCAATGCGTGCGCCGCTACAGACGTGAACGAAGTGCCAGATGCGCGAATCTGCGCCGATCTGCGCGCCGTCATCGACGATGGCGCTGGGATGCTGGTAGTGGGACATGGCGATCTCAGCGGTTCAGGGTGTTGAGGAAAGGGTGGCCTTCATCGTTCTGCGCGCTGACGATGGCGGCGGAGCGGATGGTGTTGACGGTTTCTACGCAGTGGCGGGCATCTTCGATGCCATATCCGCGGCCGGCGAGGATTTCCTGGTAGCTGGTGGTGTGCAGGTCAGTAAAGCCTTCGGAGAACTCCATTTCTTCGCCGTTGACGGTGATGGAGCGGTAGGTGGGCTTCTTGCCTTTTACAGATGCGGGCAGGTCGTTGGCATCGATAGATAGGAACCAGCGTACTCGGGCTTTCTCGTATTCAAGGTAGCCYGCGGCCTTGTGCTCGGAAGTGAAATGCACGACGTTGCGTTGCAGTTTGCCGAAGATGAAATGCAGCATGTCGTAGAAATGCACGCCGATGTTGGTGGCAATCCCGAAGGACTTGCGCGGGTCGCCTTTCCAGCTCTCCGTGTACCACTTGCCGCGCGAGGTAATGTAGGTCAGCTCGACATCGTATTTGTGCTCGCTGGCTTCGCGGGCGACCTTGTCCTTCAGGTCGAGAATCGCCTTGTGATGGCGCAACTGGAGGATGTTGTACAACTTCTTACCAGTTTCCTGTTCGACCAGCGCCAGCTCATCGAGAATTTCCGGGGTTGGCACCAGCGGCTTTTCACAAATTACGTCGCAACCGAGGCGCAGGCCAGCAGCAATATGCGAATGATGAAGGTAGTTGGGTGAACAGATGGAGACGTAGTCAAGTGCAGTCGCCGCGTCCCGCTTGATACGGTAAGCGTGTTCGTAAAAGCACTCGAACTGGGTGAAAAACTCGCTCTGTGGCGAGATGCTGTCGATGATGCCGACCGAGTCATTGATGTCGTAGGCGGAGACCAGCACGTTGCCGGTATCCTTGATGGCGCGCATGTGACGAGGCGCGATGTAACCGGCGGCACCGATCAGGGCGAAGTTTTTCATGGGTATTCCTTGCGAAGTACGATAACCCGGCAAGACGACTGTTGTCCTTGCCGGATGTTTTCGACAGTAATGAAAGTGATCAAGCCTTAATGATGTGCTCTGCCGGGGCACGGTACTTGCCACGGCTGTCGACGATTAGACGTGCATGCTGCTTGATCAGTTCGTAATCGAACTTATCGTGGTCGGTAGCAAGCACCACCGCATCGAAGCTGGCAATATTATCAGCGCTCAGTGTTTCACTGCTCAGTTCGAAGTGGTGTTCACGCATTTTGGGAAAAACTGGTACGTGCGGATCGCTGTACCCGACGATGCCGCCCTTGGCTTCAATCAACTCCATGATTTCCACTGATGGCGATTCGCGCATGTCATCGACGTTCTTCTTGTAGGCGATGCCGAGTACGAGGACTTTGCTGCCATTGAGCGCTTTGCCGCTGTCATTCAGGCCGTCCATCAGTTTGGTAAGCACGTACTCAGGCATGGCTTTGTTGACTTCACCGGATAGTTCGATAAAGCGGGTATGCAGACCATATTCGCGCGCCTTCCAGGTCAGGTAGAAGGGGTCGATCGGTATGCAGTGACCGCCGAGGCCAGGACCAGGGTAGTAGGCAGTGAAGCCGAAAGGTTTGGTGGCTGCTGCATCGACAACTTCGAAGATGTCGATGCCCATGCGGTCGGCGACGATTTTCATTTCGTTGACCAAGCCGATGTTGACGGCGCGGTGGATGTTTTCCAGCAGCTTGGTCATTTCCGCTGCTTTGGTCGAGCTGACCTGTACCACTTGGTCGATGGCCTGCTCATACAGAGCAATACCAACTTCTAGGCAAGCGGGGGTATGGCCGCCGATGACTTTCGGGATAGTGCGAGTTTCAAAGTTGGGGTTGCCCGGGTCTTCGCGCTCTGGCGAGTAGACCAGGAAAATGTTCTTGCCGACAGTTAGACCGCCTTCCTGTACGCGGGGTAGCAGTTCTTCCTCGGTGGTACCGGGGTAGGTGGTGCTTTCCAACGAGACCACTTGGCCAGCGCGTAAATAGGGTTTAAGCGCATCAGTGGTGTTGATCACGAAGCTCATGTCCGGCTCGCGATATTTGTTAAGGGGAGTCGGTACACAGAGAATCAGAGCATCGCATTCGCTAACACGACTGAAGTCGGTAGTAGCGCTAAAGCCGCTCTCGCGCGCGAGTGTAATCTTGCTTGCCGGGATGTGTTCTATATAGCTCTGGCCCGAGTTCAACTTGATTACTTTGCTTTCATCAATGTCAATACCCAGCACTCGGAAGCCGATAGCGTTGTAACGCAGCATCAAGGGCAGGCCTACATAACCGAGGCCAACGATTCCGATGATAGCTTCCTTGCTTTTGAATTTTGCAATACTGGTTTCTTGGTGTTCGGACATAAGAAAGACTCGGATTGGTAGGGGTAAAGTTAAGAGTTTTGTAGGCGTATCGCCTGCGCTTGTTTATTACGTGCCAGCGCAACGTTCCTATAGGTGACGGTCGCGACCTTTAATAGATATCTTTCGATAACAGTATGAAGGGCGTCTTTATCAGAATTTCCACATCCAGCCACAACGACTAGTTATTGGGGTAAGTTGCTGTTTCTGCCTTTGGTACAGACCGTTGATGGTCTTGGCTTTCCCCTTATCCATGGCAGGGAKGGATTTGCCGTGGCCGATATTGAGGTTTGGGCACGCTACCGCCCCAGGATTTTTTGCTAGTCCCTGAAAGCGGTTGCATCTATTAATATGTCTGTATCATTTGTTGCAGGTGCAGGAAGTACGGTGCTCTGAACGCCCTTAGGGGCTTAGGGGCGCTCGCCTATCATTAAAAGCGGTGGTGAAAATTAAACGCTCTCTGACTTATATTCGTAGTTGTAATAACCGTAGTCGCTATAGCCATATTTGGAGGAGGCGCGTTTTTCAACGCCATTGAAAATAGCGCCTTTCAAATCAATGCCATTTTGAGCAAAGCGACGCATGGTCAATTCAATTTCACGAACCGGGTTAAGCGCAAAACGCGTCACAATCAAGCTGGTACCCGACTGGCGGCCGACAATCGCCGCATCCGTCACCGCCAGCAATGGTGGAGTATCCAGAATCACCAGGTCGTACTGGGCGCTGACTTCGTCGAGAAAGGCACTGAAGTTCGCGTGCATTAGCAGTTCTGAAGGGTTGGGCGGTATTTGTCCGCGGCCGATAACGTCAAGGTGCTCGAATTCAGTTTTATTGATCGCGGTTGCCAGGTCGCAGCGCTTGACGAGCAAATCTGAAAGCCCGTTTTCAGCGGGTGTGCCGAATACTTTATGCAAATACCCTTTGCGCATATCCACGTCGATCAGCAATACACGCTGGCCGGTCTGAGCGATGACGGCAGCGAGGTTGGCGGAAATGAACGTTTTACCTACCTTAGGGCTCGGGCCGGAGATCATCAGGCGATTATTGCTGGCTTCGAGCATGGCGAAGTGCAGACTGGTGCGCAGGCTGCGCAATCCCTCTATGGACAGGTCGGTGGGGTGACTGCTGGCCAGTATGGGGGCCGCCTGGTTAGCGCGGCCTCGGCCACTTCGGAGGGTTTTGCTTTCTTCACTTTTTTGCAGTGTGCTGAAAGGAATGGATGCATACACCGGCAACCCCAGCTGTTCTATTTGATCCGGATTTTCCACGCCGCGGTTAAGGGCTTTGCGAAAAAGCACCAATGCAATAGCCAGGAAGGCTCCAAGCAGGGTAGCGATAAGTACGATCAGGGTTTTTTTGGGTTTAACCGGATATCGCCGATCCACGTCGGCGGTATCGATCAAGCGTACGTTGCCCACGGTGCCGGCACGCATCACATCCAGTTCCTGGGATTTATTCAGGAGCTGGGTATAAATTTCGGTGCTGACTTTTACATCGCGGGTGAGGCTAAGCAGTTCTTGCTGTGTTGAAGGCAGGCCTTCGACTTTTTTGGCCAAACCATTCTGCTTGGCTGTCAGCTCACCTAATTGGCTGAGCAAGGCCCGATAGGCAGGATGCTGACGGGTAAACTTGCGATCCATTTCCGCTTGCTGCAATTTCAGTTCGGAGATGCTGGTATCCAGCGCCACGATCTGATCGAGAATGGCTTTGGCTTCCAGGCTGATATCGATGGATTTACTGCGAATTTGATACTTGTTCAGGGCGTTTTCGGCTTTTTCCAGGTCTTTACGGACCTGGGGCAGTTGATCTTTTAGAAACTCCAGGCTTTGAGCGGCTTCGGCCGACGTCCGCTCAACATTTTGCCGTACATAGAACTTGGCGATTTCATTGAGGATTTGAATGGCTTCAGCCGGTTCCTCGCTCTCAAGAGAAAGCCCGATTATGCCGGATTCTTTACCACGTTCTGCTACATCAAGTACCTTTTGGTACTTCAAGATACTAGTCAGGCGTGGGTCACGCACTATGTTGAACGTTGTGCCAGGATTGGCCTGCAACGCTTCGACCTGCAGTTTGATGCCGTCCTGGTCATAGGTCTGGCCCACTTGGCTTTGGACCAGGACATTGTTGTCCTCATCCAGCAACGTGAAGTGGCCGTTTTCACCACTGACCAAAGTGAGTTGTTTACTCAGGAGTTCTTGCGGAAGCACGAGCTGAAATATTTTCAGGGTTTCGCCACCCCAGGCAAAACTGTTCATGCCAAACCAGGGCGTCGCAACCGTATTAACATCGTCCGGTTTGAAATGACGAGCAATAAAGTCGCCGATCACCGGAAAACGGTTCGGCTCGACAGTGATATCGAGCGATAGATTGTCGACAACTTTGCCGATAATGGCGCGTGACTTGATTAATTCGATTTCTGTGGCTGAAGGCGACTCTTTACCCAACATGCTGTTGATATCGGAGAAACCGAGCATGTCATTTTTTTTGGCCTCCACCTGTATCAAGGCTGTTGCCTGGTAAACAGGAGTGGCCAACACCGCGTACGCCGTGCCAACGGCCATAGAGGCAGCAGTGATCCCGGCAATCAACCATTTATGATCGACCAGTGTTCCGAGTAGGCCCATCAAGTCGATTTCATCATCATCGTCATGCGAGGTTAATGCTGGAGTTTGCTGCATAAGTGGGTTCTTTTTTAACAGGTATTCAAGGAGTGGTTTAGCGTGCGAGACGCCTTGCCCAGGCGGTTACTGCTTCTTCAATCAACGCGTATGCATGCACAAAGGCAGGTTTGCCTTGACGATAGGGGTCGCTGATTTCGCGGTTGTTCTGCCACTTGCCCAGCAAGAAGACCTTTCCTCGCGCTTCAGGCGCGATCTTGAGAACACGGTCTATGTGGGACTGCTCCATCACCAGGATCAGATCCGATTCGCTGATGGTGGCGGGGGTCAGTTGATTGGCTTTGTGCTCTTTTGGAAGATGGCCATGCTCTTCCAGTACGACCCGGGCGGTGGGCTCGATAGGGTGGTCTTGTAGCGCGCCAAGACCCGCTGAGCTGACTTCGATCCCGGACCGGCCCAGTGCTTCCCGCAACAAATGTTCTGCAGTAGGGCTTCGGCAAATGTTGCCAATGCAAACGATGAGAATCTTGTTAAACAAGGCAACCTCCCTGGAAATTCCACACTTGCGGTGATGGTGCAATTGGAAAGACTGAAATTCTGTTCTTCTTCAATGGCACTTTTGTGACGGCTTGCAGCTATTGGGTGTGTGCCTCTTTCCGTGAGGAATTACCGTACTGGATGAAACTTTTCACTGCGAAGACTCAGATCTGCTGGAATCTCGACTTGGAGCGTGCTTGACAGTTGCTGTGCTAAAAATCATAACTGGCAACCCACGACAAACTCAACCATTAAATGCCACGTGATTATTAATTGCGTGCGGAAAAAAAATATCAATATATAAAGTCAGATATTAAATAACATCAATAGCCCTCAAAATAACATTACCGACTAATATCGGACAAATTTTAACATTTCCGAATTTTTTGTGTTGTCCAGTATTGGGCTGTGTTAAATAGCGTGAGGTGCGGTTTGATGATAAGTGTAGGGGGTTGCTTTGGATAAAGCGTTCTCTGGCATTCGTTTATTGCCAATAAGTTTCGTGTGTTTTTAAAGGACGCAGTTTCCATGATCGGCCAATTCCGTTTCTCAGGTGCGTTTCCATCCTTGGGAGAAATCCGTCGCAAGGTCGAGGAGAAAGCCACGGAGCTACTTGGCCACATAGGTGTAGAAGGGGCTGATTGTGTCCATCCATAGTGTTTCGGCGGTCCAAACGACCTTGCCTGAGAGTCTCACTGCTAGCGCCTGGTATTTGGTTCAATGCAAGGCGAGCCAGGACGAGCGTGCAGAGATCAATCTGGTTAACCAGGGGTATACCTGTTTTCGCCCTACGCACCGGCGCGAACGTGATTTACAGGGGCGCAGGAGGATTGTTCGCGAATCGCTGTTTCCGGGTTATCTGTTTATCCAGCTAGGCTCAGGTGAGAGCTGGGCGCCTTTGCGTTCTACCCGCGGTGTATTGCGAATTGTCAGTTTTGGAGGCAAGCCGCTGCCCGTAGGTGATGACTTGATCGCCCGACTTCATGAGCACGATAGCGCAGCCCCTGTGGAGGCTCGGTTTGCCTGTGGCGAGAGGGTGCGTATCAATGAGGGGCCTTTTGCCGATGTGGAAGCGATCTTCCTGGCGATGGAGGGAGAGCAGCGTGTGTTGCTCCTGATGACACTGCTGCAACGTGAGCAAAGAATCAGCATCCCCCTGGTTGATATCAGTAAGCATTGACACGGCGCGTTGCTCCCGGCCAGCCAATCAACGAGCAGATACCATTCTGGCAACAAGGTCAGTTGCTC